>NZ_JBVVQR010000019.1:0-84116 GCF_055811535.1 Mesorhizobium sp. WSM4816
CGACCCGCTACCTCAACATGGATCATCTGCGCGAGCACAAGAAGGAGAACCTGAGGGCACTGGCCGCCTGAGACGCGCCCGCCATGTCCGCCGGGGGCTGCGCGGCGGACACGCCAACGTCACCGCTGAATGCCACGCCATTTTTGCAGAACTTGACGCACACAACTGCCGGGATAATGGCCGATCTCCCCCCGTGTGGGGGAGATGTCCGGCAGGACAGAGGGGGGCGCTGTCCCTCCGGCTTCCACCGCTAGGTCACGGCACAACCGGCCCTTAAGCCGCCTCGGCCAGGCATTTGGCACACGTCCCGCGAAATTCGATCACCGCCTTCTTGGCGGCGAAGCCGGTCGAGCGCACCCATTCGTCGAGCCGGTGTCCGACATCATGGTCGGAAAATTCGGTCACCTGCCCGCATGTGTCGCAGATGGCAAAGGCGGTCATCGAATGGCTGTGGTCGTGCGGCTCGGCGCAGGCGACAAAGGAATTGAGGCTTTCGAGCCGGTGCACGAAGCCGGACTTCACCAGCGTGTCGAGCGCGCGATAGACCTGCAGCGGTGCGCGAAAACCCCGATCGCGAAGCTGGTCGAGCAATGTATAGGCGCTGAGCGGCCCGCTGGCGGCCTCGAGTTTCTCGAGCACGCACAACTGGTTTTTCGTCAGCACATCCCTTGCCGCCATGATCCTGTTTCCAACCCGTTTTGCGCCGCTCGCACGTCATTTCCGCATGCAAGCGGCTCCATTTCTCTCCAGATAGCGACGAACCGGCCTCTTTGCTACTGTTTCTGTGTCGGCATGGCCCAGAAGCCGGCCAACTCCGAGGCATTGTTTGGCTATGCCAATCGATGCAAACCTGAAGTGATTGTCACTTCCGAGACGGACCCTTGCGCTCGGCGGAGGCGGCCCACAGATTGATGTCGGCCTCGCGCGCGTAGGTGTCGATTTCGGCGAGCTCGGCATCGCTGAAGTCGAGCGCCTTCAGCGCGCCGACTCAATCCTCGACCTGTTCCGGCCGGCTGGCGCCGATCAGCGCCGAGGTCACCCGGCCCTTGCGCAGCACCCAGGCCAGCGCCATCTGCGCCAGCGTCTGGCCACGTCGGCCGGCAATCGCGTTCAGCGCCTTGATGTTGGCGATGGTCTTGTCGTTGATGAATGCCGGCCGCAGCGACTTGCCCTGGCTGGCGCGGCTGCCCTCAGGGATGCCGCCGAGATATTTGTCGGTCAGCATGCCTTGCGCCAGCGGCGTGAACACGATTGAGCCGACGCCGAGCCCCTCCAGCGTGTCAAGCAGACCATCGTCCTCGACCCAGCGGTTGAGCATCGAATAGCTCGGCTGATGGATGATGCAAGGCGTGCCGAGTTGCTTCAATATGTCGGCGGCCTCGCGTGTGCGCTGCGAATTGTAGGAGGAGATGCCGGCATAAAGCGCCTTGCCCGAGCGCACCGCGTGATCGAGCGCGCCCATCGTTTCTTCCAGCGGAGTATCAGGGTCGAAGCGGTGCGAATAAAAGATGTCGACATAGTCGAGCCCCATCCGCTTCAGGCTCTGATCGAGGCTGGCCAGCACATATTTGCGCCCGCCCCACTCGCCATAGGGTCCGGCCCACATCTCATACCCGGCCTTGGTCGAGATGATCAGCTCGTCACGAAAAGAGGAGAAATCCGTCCGCAGGATTTCGCCGAAAGCCGTCTCCGCCGAACCGGGCGGCGGGCCGTAATTGTTGGCGAGGTCGAAATGCGTGATGCCGAGATCGAAGGCCTTGCGCGCGATCGCCTGCTTGGTCCGGTGCGGCGTGTCGTCACCGAAATTGTGCCAGAGCCCGAGCGAGATCGCTGGCAATTTCAGGCCGGATCGCCCGCAGCGATTGTAGACCATGTTCTCGTAACGGTTTTCGGCGGGCACATAGGGCATGGAATATCCTCAAATCAAAAGCGAGCCCGGCATTTGCCACCGCGAAAAAAGGGTGAGTCGGCTCTGCCTCTCACCCTTAGCCTCTCGCCGTTCCTATGGGGAGAGGGATCGCTGAAGCGCTTGCGTTACTTCTTCTTCGCCAACAGCCCTTTCTTCTTCGCCAACAGCCCTTCCGCATCCTTGACGCCCAGTGCCGCAGGCCGTTCGCAGGTGGTCTGCATGGCAACGAACTTTCCGCTCGCGCCCGACCGCAACATGCCGGTCATCACATCGACGGCATGCAGCGCCAGTTCCATCGAACAGCGATGCGGCCGGCCCTCCGCGATCGCCAGCGCCATGTCGGCGAGACCGGCGGTGCGGTAATTCGCCATCATGCCGTGCGAATGCATCTGATTGGCCACGCCGAACGGATGCTGCCACTTTGGCAGCTTCTTGACCAGCTTGGCGCCATTTGTGAAGCGAACGTCGCCGCCGAAGAAATTCGGATCCGGCAAAAACACCGTGCCCAATTCGCCGTAGAGTTCCATCGGCGCATGGCCATGGCTCCACACGTCCCAGCTGGTATTGAGCGTCACCACGGCGCCATTTTCGAACTCCATCACCCCGTGGATCGTCGTCGGCGTCGCGACCAGGATTTTTTCACCCGCGCGCGGCTTGGACGAGATCGTCCGTTCCATCGACGGAATCGTCGCCAAGGCCGCCACCTGCTTCACCGGCCCGATCAGCTGGATCAGGTTGGTGATGTAATAGGGTCCGATATCGAGCACCGGACCAGCGCCAGGCTGGAAGAAAAAATCCGGATTGGGGTGCCAATGCTCCATCCCATGGCTCATCACGTGGCATGTGCCGCTGGTGATCTTGCCGAGCTTGCCACTGTCGATCAGGTTGCGGACAAGCTGGTGCGCGCCACCGAGGAAAGTGTCGGGCGCCGAGCCGATGCGCAGTCCGTCTCTCTCCGCCAGTTTCTTCAGGTCGAGCCCTTCCTTGACCGACAGCACGAACGGCTTTTCCGAATAGACGTGCTTGCCGGCATCGAGGATCTGTTTCGACACCTCATAGTGCACCGCCGGAACGGTGAGGTTGACGATGATGTCGATGTCGTCGGCCTTGAGCAGCCCTTCGACTGTCTCGGCGCGCAGCTTGAACTCCTTCGCCCGCGCCTTGGCTGCATCCATGTTGATATCCGCGCAGGCGCGCATCTCGATGCCGCGAAACAGCGGCGCCAGTGAAAAATACGCCTTCGAGATGTTGCCGCAGCCGATGACGCCGACCCCAAGTTTTCTTGCCATGCTGGTTTGCTCCTAATAGGTCTTGGCGGCTGCGATCGAGCGGCGGGCGAAGCGCTCGATGTCGTTGGGGTTGTCGTGTTCCATGACGTAGTATTTGGCGGCGCTTTTGGCGCGCAGCGCCTGGATCAGAGCGGCCCAGTCGATCGTGCCGTGGCCGACATCCGACCAGCCGTCCTCGTCGAGGCCCTCGCCGGGCTTGGCGATGTCCTTGACATGGACGGCGGCGATGCGTTTGCCATGCTTCTCGATCCAGGGCAGCGGATCGTCGCCGCCGCGCACCACCCAGGCGACGTCCATCTCCCAGCCGATGTCGGGCGCTGCCGCCAGGATATGGTCCTGCGGCACCGAACCGTCGGCAAGCTTCTTGAACTCGAAATCATGGTTGTGCCAGGCAAAGCCGTAGCCGGCCTTTTCAGCCGTCTCGCCGACCTTGGCCAGGCGTGCGCCGAAGCCGCGCCAGCCGGCGGCATCGGTCGGCCTGCTCTCGGCGACCAGATAGGGGCAGATGAGCAGCGTGATGCCGAGCGCGTCGGCGATTTTGCGCACGCCGTCAAAATCGTTCTCGAGCGCATCGATCGAGAAATGGCCGGTCGGCATGGCGAGGCCGTTCTTGTCGAGTTCGGCACGAAAAGCCTTGGGGTCGTCATAGACGCCGCCGAACCCTTCGACTTGCGCGTAGCCGAGCTCGCCCAGCATCTTGAGCACCCCTGCCCAAGGCTGGAAGTTGCGGGCGCTGTAAAGTTGGAATGACCAATTCATCGTCTCTGTCCGTTCTCTGGGGGATGGATGTGCTTGAGGGTGAAATTCCCGGGGTATTACAGGCGGGTGTTACAGGCGGGTGCCGGTGGCAGCGTCGAACAGTGAAGCGCGCATCGGGTCAAAACCGATGCTCACGGTGTCGGCGTTGTTTGGCGTGCGCTCAGATGTCACCCGCACGGTGAAATTCTGATTTGCGAGCTTCAGCCAGACCAGCGTGTCGGACCCCATGGGTTCGACGACGACGACATTTGCCGAGGCTGTGAACGGCCATCCGGAGCCGCTGTTGAAGGCGACATGCTCGGGCCGGATACCGAACACCGCCGATCCCGGCACGGGCTCCTTTTCGAAAGCGTAGGTGGCAAGCGGGATCCGCACATCGTTGGCGACGAAGTGCCAGTTGCCATCGTCCTTCTCCAGCCGGCCGTCGAGGAAATTCATCGCCGGCGAGCCGAGGAAGCCGGCGACGAAACGGTTGACCGGGCGGTTGTAGATGGTCTGCGGTGCGTCGAGCTGCTGGATGACGCCGCCCTTCATCACCGCGATACGGTCGGCCAGCGTCATCGCCTCGATCTGGTCGTGGGTGACATAGATCATCGTGTTCTGCAGCTTGCTGTGCAGCAGTTTGATTTCGACACGCAGCTCGGCGCGCAGCTTGGCGTCGAGATTGGAGAGCGGCTCATCGAACAGGAAGACGTCGACGTCGCGCACCAGCGCCCGCCCGATCGCCACACGCTGGCGCTGGCCGCCCGAAAGCGCCGACGGCTTGCGTTGCAGCAATGGCTCGATCTGCAGGATCTCGGCGGCCCGCGCGATGCGCTTGGCGATCTCGTCCCTGGGAATGCCGGCAACGCGCAGCCCGAACGACAGGTTCTTCTCCACCGTCATCTGCGGGTAGAGCGCATAGGACTGGAACACCATGCCGATGCCACGGTCCTTGGGCTCCTCCCAGGTGACGTTCTTGCCCTTGATGAAGATGCGGCCGTCCGAAACGTCGAGCAGACCGGCGATGCAGTTGAGCAGGGTCGACTTGCCGCAGCCGGACGGCCCGAGCAGCACGATGAACTCGCCCTCGGCGACGTCGATGTTGAGTGTTTCCAGCACCGAGATTGCGCCGAAATTCAGCGAAAGGTCCTGGATTGAGACGCTGGGATTTTCGAGTCTTGTCATCATCATCCTTTCACCGCGCCGGCGGCGATGCCACGCACGAAAAGCTTGCCGGAAACGAAGTAGACGACGAGCGGTACCAGGCCGGTCAGGATGGTGGCGGCCATGTTGACGTTGTATTCCTTCACGCCTTGCACCGAGTTGACGATGTTGTTGAGCTGCACCGTCATCGGATAGGTGTCGGGGCGGGTGTAGACGACGCCGAACAGGAAGTCGTTCCAGATGCCGGTCACCTGCAGGATGATGGCGACGACGAAGATCGGCAGCGACATCGGCAGCATGATCCGGAAATAGATGCCCCAGAAGCCGGCGCCGTCGACGCGCGCCGCGCGGAACAGTTCCTCCGGCATGGAAGTGAAATAGTTGCGGAACAACAGCGTCAGGATCGGCATGCCGAAGATGGAATGGACGATCACCAGGCCGCTCAGGCTGCCATAGAGGCCGATCTCGCGCAGGATGATGACGATCGGATAGATCATCACCTGATAGGGGATGAAGGCGCCGACGATCAGGATCACGAAAGAAAGTATCGGCGCCCTTGAAGCGCCAGTTGGCAAGCGCGTAGCCATTCACCGAAGCGATGGCGATCGACAGGACGACCGACGGGACGGTGATGCGCACCGAATTCCAGAAGCCGCGCGAGAGCCCGTCGCAGTTGAGACCGGTGCAGGCGCTGGACCAG
The DNA here is from genome assembly GCF_055811535.1 of Mesorhizobium sp. WSM4816. Classification (NCBI taxonomy): domain Bacteria; kingdom Pseudomonadati; phylum Pseudomonadota; class Alphaproteobacteria; order Hyphomicrobiales; family Phyllobacteriaceae; genus Mesorhizobium; species Mesorhizobium sp. WSM4816. The sequence continues at coordinate 5,804 of NZ_JBVVQR010000019.1, forward strand.
GCCTTCACCCAAGGCTCGAAGGTGATCTCCAGCGGCGGCGAGAAGATGTTGCCGAGGCGTATCTCCGGCATGCCCTTGAGCGACGTCACCACCATCACATAGAGCGGCAGCAGATAATACAGCGCCACCACGATCAGCGTGCCATAGAGGAAGATGTTGCGGCGCGAGAACACATGCCGCGGCTTGGGCCCTCGCGGCCCGGATGCCTCAAGCCCGATAGAGCCCGTACCGGCAGGCAGGGGAGCGGCAAGATCAGCCACGCTTCTTGCCTCCGAATTCGAGATAGGCCCAGGGAACGATGACGACCACCACCGACAGCAGCATCATGGTCGAGGCAGCAAAACCCTGGCCGAGGTTCTGGGCGAAGAACATGTAGTCATAGACATATTTGGCCGGCACTTCGGAGGCGATGCCGGGACCGCCGCTGGTCTGGGCGACAACCAGGTCATAGACCTTGACGATGCCGGCGGCGATGATGACGAGCGCGGTGATGAAGACCGGTCGCATCATCGGGATGATGATGAACAGATAGGTTTTTAGGGTGGGTATCCCATCCACCCTCGCGGCCTTCCAGATATCCTCGTCGATGCCGCGCAGGCCCGCCAGCATCAGGCACATGATCAGCCCGGTGCCTTGCCAGAGCGCGGCGATCAGGATGCCGTAGATGACGATGTCGGAATTGTAGAGCGGATCGAAGCTGAAGCTTTCCCAGCCGAGGCCGCGCACCACCCCCTGGATTCCGAACTCCGGGTTGAGCAGCCACTGCCAGACCAGGCCGGTGACGATGAAGGAGAGCGCGAACGGGTAGAGGAAGATGGTGCGGAACGTGTCCTCGAAGCGGATCTTCTGGTCGAGCAGCGCCGCCAGCATGAAGCCGATGACCAGAGAGAACACCAGCGACAGCACGCCGTAGACCAAGAGGTTCTCGATCGAGACCAGCCAGCGCGGCGTCGACCACAGTCGATAATACTGGTCGAGCCCGACGAAGTTCAGCCGCGGCAGCAGTTTTGAATTGGTGAAGGAATAGAGCACCGTCCACGCGCTGCCGCCAACGAAGATCACCAGTGCGGTGAGGACCATCGGAATAGAGGCGACCTTGGCATTAAGGTTGCGGAAGAGTTGGTTGGGGCGTTCGCTCTTGCTCATCTGCACAGCCGGGCTGGATCGGGTAAGGGCGGGAGGGTCAAAGCCGAAGAGTCTCTTGACCCGGAGCTCCCGGCCCCGCGGTCGCGGGCCGGGAGCGAGCGGTTCGTCGGTCGTCAGTCCGCTGAGGCGACGATGTCGGCGAAGCGCTTTTGCGCCTCTTCCACGGTCATGTCCGGCTTGGCGAAGAACTCGGAGAAAAGGTCCTCTTTCTGCTTTTGGGTGTCTTGCGACAGCAGCTGGTCCGTCCACGGCATGACGCTACCCTTGGCCAGGATGTCGAGTCCTTTCTTCATGCAGTCGTTCGCCGCCTTGAGGTCGATATCGCCGCGCACCGGCAGCGAGCCCTTCTTGAGGTTGAAGGCGACCTGCGTCTTGGGATCGAGCAGCGTTTTAGCCAGCGCTTCCTGCGCCTTGGATTTTTCAGCGTCCTGCAGCAGCGGGAAGTAGAAGGCGTCGCCGCCGGTGGCGATGACCTCGTTCAGCCCAAGGCCGGGAAGGCACGTATAGTCCTTGCCGGCGGCCTGCCCGGCAACCTGGAATTCGCCCTGCGCCCAGTCGCCCATGATCTGGCCGCCGGCCTTGCCGGAGATGACCATATTGGTAGCCTGGTTCCAGTCCTGCACATTGGTGTTCTTCGCCATCTTGCGGGCATCATCCGCGGCCTTGAACACCTTGGCGACCTCGGGCCCGGCGGCGAATCCGGCATCCTTGTCGCGATAGACCTTCAAGAAAGCGTCCGTGCCGCCGACGGCCGTAAGCAGCACGTCGAAGGCGCCTGAGGATTGCCAGGGCTGCCCGCCGACCGCCAGCGGTATGATGCCTGCCTTCTCCAGCGCAGGGGCAGCCGCGACATATTCATTCCAATTCTTCGGCACCTGCACACCGGCCTTTTCGAAGGCCGCGTTCGACAGCCACAGCCACTGCCAGGAGTGAATGTTGACCGGCACGCAATAGATCTTGCCGTCGAGGGTGCAGCCGTCGAGCAGGCTCTTCGGCTGCACGATTTCCGCCCACTTGTCCCTGGTGGCGAGCTCGGTCAAATCGCGCATCAGACCGGCCTGCACCAATTCTTCCGCTTGCCTTCCGTGGTTGAACTGGGTGGCGCCCATAGGGTCGCCGCCAGTGATGCGGCTGATCATGATCGGCCGCGCCGTGCCGCCGGAGCCGGCGATGGCGCCGTCGACCCAATGATTGCCTGTCGCGTCGAACGCCTTGGCGAATTCGGCGACCGCCGCGGCCTCGCCGCCCGAAGTCCACCAATGGGTGACTTCCAGATCGGTCGCTGCCGCCGGGGCGGCGAGCGCGGTTGTCACTGCCAACGCAGCGGTCATGATTTGGTATCGCATTTCGGCTCCTCCCAGAATCTGAAACGTTACAGATTTTCGATACGGCAATTGTTGGAGGCGCGCAACCCCCGAACAGGAGCAGCTCGGCATTTTTTTCGAGCCGCGAACAAACCCGCCGCGCAATGTCCGCCTACTGCACCGCAGCAAGGCAGGTTGCCTTGCAAGAATGATGCTGCAATGCGTGAAATTCAGCAAAACCTTGCTCGGCGGGCAAGCCTTGCCGACGCACACCGACTTTGCGCCGAACGAAGCGCCGCTCATCCAGGCCAGCTTTTATTGGCCGCTGCGCGATGGCAAGTGACAATCTGTAACGTTTCAGTGTATAGGATGTTCATCGCCGATTGCCGACCTGCACGGCAACTGCTATGCGGCTGACGGGCGGGATGAATGGACAGAGATCAGACGGAAAAGGACGAGGCCTCGGCACTGGGCAGGCCGACATTGAAGACGCTTGCCTTCATGACCGGGCTGGGCGTCACCACCGTGTCGCGGGCGTTGAAGGACGCGCCCGAGATCGGCGCCGAGACCAGGCGACGCGTCCAGCTCGTCGCCAGGCAGATCGGTTACCGCCCCAACCGCGCCGGTGTGCGCCTGCGGACCGGCAAGACCAACGTCATCAGCCTCGTGCTCAATACCGAGCGCGAGATCATGAGCTTTGTCTCGGACATCATCTACGGCGTCTCGGAAGTCATCGCCGACACACCCTATCACCTGATCGTCACGCCCTATTCACGCTCTCAGGATCCCCTGGACCCGATACGTTATCTCGTGGAGACCGGCTCCGCCGACGGCGTCATCATTTCGCGCACCCAGCCGAACGACCCCAGGGCCCGTTACATGCTCGAGCGTGGCATCCCCTTTGCCACGCATGGCCGCACCGACATGGGGCTGATCCACCCCTATCATGACTTCGACAACTACGCGTTCGCGACCGAGGCTGTGCGCCACCTGGCCGGCATCGGCCGCCGCAGGCTGGCTCTGCTGGCACCTCCAGTCGAGCTGACCTACCACAGTCACACGCTGAACGGCTTCACCGATGCGCTGAGCGAGGTCGGCGCCAGCGAGATCCCGTTCAACACCGTTTCGGTCGACCATTCGATCGAGCAGATCAGGATGAGGACCGCGCAGCTGATGCGCCGTGATGTCAGGCCGGACGGTTTCGTCAGCAGTGCCGCTGCCGCGACACTCGCCATCGTCGCCGGCATCGAGGACGCCGGCCTCAAGCTCGGCCGGGACGTCGACGTGGTGTCCAAGCAGTCGTCCGACCTGCTGCACCTGTTCCGCAGGGAATTGCTGGTGGTCAACGAGAACTTCCGGCTGGCCGGCGCCGAGCTCGCCCGCTCGGTCCTGGGCTGGATCGGCGGCGCAACACCTGGCTCCTTGCAGAGCCTGAGCAAGCCGACCGAGGTTCTGGCCTATCGCCGTCCCGACTAGAGCGGATACGTTCAAATTGAACTGGCATCCCGCTCCATCTATTTGTCTTAGCCGCATTTCTGCGGCGCCAAGTGATTCCACTTGGCTGCAAAGTGCGCGCTGCTGACTGGCAGGTTTGGGGCAGAAAACGGACCGGCAGCTGCGGAACCTGGACCTTCAGAATCGGACAGGGGTGACGGCGACGGCCGTAAAAGGAGCATCGAAGACAGGTGGATGCTCGGAGATGATGGCGCCACTCCAATCAGCTTCCCAATGCTAGCCTTACGGCTGAGATCTGAAGCGGTTCATCTCGGCCTCTAATCGCATGAAATCCGAGGTTCTCCGCGACGAGATGTGGAGGTAGAACACGGATACCGGCGAGAATATCTGCGGAGACCAGAATAGGTTGACCGAGAACCTTGGATAGCGACTCCAGACGTCCAGTGGTATTCACGACATCGCCGAAATACGCAATCTTGTGTCGCTCAAGGCCAATCTCAGCCGTAACCACCGACCCGCAATGCAGGACGGCGCGAAACTCCGGCACTTGCCCGAAACGCGCTTGCCACGCCGCCGCCTGATCCCTTATGGCCGCCGCGAAGTCGAAGACGCAACGAAGACACGCGGCGTCCCGCATGCCGCGATCCATGGGCCAGGTGACCAGCGCCATATCGCCGATATAGTCGTCAATAGAGCCCTGGGAGCGACGAACAGGCGACGCAAGTGCGTTGAATATCTGTCCGAGATAGGCCTGGGTTTCCAGATCGCCGTATCGCTCCGCGAAGTGCGTGGATCCGCTGACATCGAGAAACAGAAAGATGCGCTCCTCCTCGATGGGCCGGTGATAGCGCCCAAGAAGCAGGCTGGTGAACAGGCTCGGCCCGATAAGGTCACGCAGTCGGAACACGAATGCGACGAGCGTGGAGACACCGAGTGAATACAGAAGACCGGACTCCGACATCACCATGGCTTCCCGCGCGGTGCTCATATAGCCGATGAGATGGTGAAGCGCTGTGCCGGCGGCGGCGTTGCCGATCAAGATCATCAAAACGTAGGTCGCGATCGTAGTCACGACGAAGACTGGCGTTGCCGCTTGCCGGATGATATCGCGCCATCGGCGCAAGATAACGCCGCGCTCATACAACAGAATAGGAGTTCCGATGAACACGCCCCTGACTGCGGAGTGCAGGGCCTCGACGTCGAACATCAGTGCGTAGGCCAAGCCGGCCACTGCCCCCACAATGGGTGCGAGGAGCCACTGCAAAGGGCGACGAAAGCGGTCCCGGCCGCGCCAAATGTTCATTTCGTATCGGAGGGGTTGCCCCGGGTGTGATTTCATCAGTTTCGCCCTGGGCACCCTCGATCATGTATCGTGGCATGCCGTTTGCTCAGGCTAGACTCGCCACCTGAATTATGGCGTCTGCAAATGCCTTCGGTGCTTCCTGAGGAAGATTATGCCCTATGCCGCCGGATATGAGCCGGTGCTCGTATTTGCCGGAGAACATCTTGGCGTAGGCGCTGGGGTCGGGATGCGGCGCGCCGTTGGCGTCGCCCTCCAGTGTGATCGTCGGCACGGCGATGACCGGAGCTTTCGCAAGTCGCTGCTCCAACTCGTCATATTGTGGCTCGCCTTCCGCCAACCCGAGCCGCCAGCGGTAGTTGTGTACTACGATGTCGACATGATCCGGATTGTCGAAGGCGGTAGCGCTGCGCTCGAAGGTTGCGTTGTCGAAATTCCACTGCGGAGAAGCGAGCTGCCAGATCAGCTTGGCAAAATCCCGCGTGTATTTTCCGTAGCCAACGCGGCCCCGCTCAGTGGCGAAGTAATATTGGTACCACCATTGCAGCTCGGCTTTCGGCGGCAGCGCCATCTTGTTGGCCTCCTGGCTGCCGATCAGATAACCGCTGACCGAAACCAAGGCCTTGCAGCGTTCCGGCCACAATGCCGCGACGATGTTGGCCGTGCGTGCGCCCCAGTCGCAACCGCCGACGATCGCCTTATCGATCTGCAGTGCATCCATCAGCGCAATGACATCAACCGCGACCACCGCCTGCTGGCCATTGCGTGGCGTTTTGTCGGAGAGGAACCGCGTGGTGCCATAGCCGCGCAGATAGGGGACGATGACCCGAAAGCCCCTCGACGCCAAGATCGCCGCAACGTCGACATAGGTGTGGATGTCGTACGGCCATCCATGCAGGAGGATGACGACCGACCCTTTGCCAGGACCGACCTCGGCATATCCAATGTCGAGTACGCCAGCTTGAACCTGCTTCAACGGACCGAACGACGTGTTTGCTTGTGGTTCGATTGTGCTGGCGTCCGGTTTCGTAATGCTGGACTGCGCATTTGCCGAGCCCGTCATGGCAAACTGAGCGGCCGCGACGGTGGTGACGGCCACGCCCAAAAAGTGACGTCGATGGAGGTCGATCTGTTCGGTCATAGTGGTTTGTACCCGTTGATAAGGCATGGTGCCTGGTGGAGGATTATCTTCGGTCGACTGTCACATCGGACACGTCGACCGTGATCGGTGCGAATGCTTGGTTTGCGACCCCTCGGCGTCATGTAGGAGCACACGCCGCCGTGTCGGGAATACGAACCCGTCTTTACTCAGGCTGACTCATTGAGTTTGGCTACGCAGCCACGGCGATGCCGTACCGCGCCGGCGAGGTGTTGAGCGAAAGGTTCGGGATGAGTTTCTGCCGGGCCGCTTCATAGGCGTGCCAGTCGGCTACGTCGGGAAGCGAGGGAATAGTCACCAACTCGCCCCGGTCGAGGCCGGCAAGGGCCGCGTCGACGAGGTCATCGGACTGCATGATCGCCTTGCTCGGCAGATCGTCGAGTGAACCTCCTGACACGTCCCAGAAATTGGTGGCGATGGCGCCGGGCAGAACCGCCTGGATGCGCAGCCTCTTGTCCGCAAGCTCCTTGTGGAGCGACAGGCTGAAAGCGAGCACAAAGGCTTTCGTCGCGCCATAGACACCGTTGAGGATTTCCGGCGCGATGGCGACCGCTGACGAGATGTTGATGATTGTGCCGCCGCCGCGCGCCACAAAGGCGGGAGCCGCGGCATAAGTCAGGCGGGTCAGCGCCGTGATGTTGAGCCCGATCATCGCTTGCATCTTGTCGATGTCGGATTCCAGGAGCGGCGCGACGGCGCCGATGCCAGCGTTGTTGACCAACATCGTGATGGCGGGATCGGCGCCGAGCAAGGTCGCGATCCGGCCCAGATCCGCCTTGTCGTTGAGGTCAGCGGCAACGGCGCTGACGTTGCAATTCGTTGAGCCGGCGATGCGCTTGGCCACTTCGTCCAGCCTCTCCTGGCTGCGCGCCACGAGAATGAGGTCATAGCCGCGGCGCGCCAGCCGGTCGGCGTAGATCGCTCCGATCCCGGCCGAGGCGCCGGTCACCATCGCGATGCCCATTTTGGAGTGCGTCATGATCGTTCTCCCATTCGATTGCGCCGGCAACAGCGCGTGAAACATCAGCGGCAAACCAGGCTTGGATCGCCGGTTGAGCTGGGCGGCGGGACGGCGACCCGTCCCGCTCACCCGATTTGGGTTGCTGCTTAGAGCGGCAGCGGCTTGCCCGCCTGCTCCGCCACCATGTACTTGGCGTACCAGTCCGGCCAATTCTCATCGCGTTGGCCGCCATTGCGCTTCTCGTGCTCGCCATGAGCCTCAGATGCCCGCCGCATCGCAGAGGCCAGATCGGCCTCAGAAGCGTAACTCGTCATGTTGGTGTCGATCCGGCCGGGAAACCGGGTGGTGACTTCCTGCAGCAGCCATTCATTGCCGTCGGGATCGCTGAATGTCGCGTATGTGAAATAGCTGCGGCGCTCGGGATCCGGACCGCTGATCACAGGCTTTCCAGGCCCGGCGCGGTGGAAGATCTCGCCCACCTCGACACCGTGAGCGATGAGCTCGGCACGCGCTGCGACGATGTCCGAGACGACCAGATACAGTCCTCGAGCCGATCCCGGGGTGGCCGACGTGATCCCCTTTCCGAAGTGAATCGAGCTCGGCGAACCTGGGGGCGTGAACTGAACGGCGTGAAAGTCGTCCCCGACGGCAAAGTCGGCGTCAAGCCGCCAGCCCAGCTCGCCGTAGAAGCGCTTGGAACGCTCGACATCCGAGATTGGGATAACGACGACCTCGAGCTTCATGTCTGTCGCCTGCGTGGAGGACGCGACATCTCTTGCAATAACAGCCTGGTTCATGATGGTCTCCTATTTCCCGTTGGTTGTGTTGACGTGCGCATGCTTCGCTGGGGGTCACTTGCTAGGCGCTATTCATCCAGCGCGACGAGCGGCTTTCCTTTTTCGACGATGTAGGTAGCGAGCTCGAGCGCTTTGCCGCTGCCCACGTTCTTGGCCGTGTGGCTTGTTCCCTGGGGGATAAAGAGCGTATCGCCGGCGTTGAGTGTCAGCGGCGGCTTACCCTGGAGCGTGTACTCCAGCTGGCCCTCGACGACATAGGCGATCTCTTCGCCAGGATGCGCGTGCCAAGGCGCCGTCACGCCCGGTGCGAATTCGACAAGCACCTGAATGACTTCACGTCCGGGGGTGCCGAGGTCCGCCCGCAGCAAGTCGGTGCGCCCAACACCGGGCAATTGTGCCTCTTCGGTTTGCGCTAGCAACGGCGTGAGAACAGCGCCGGCGAAAAGCGTCGCCGCCGCGATCATTCGAAACGTTTTCATGGCTATTTTCCTTTGGCGTTCGCGGTTTGAGTATTAGTGTGCCGGCCGCAGAGACCTGAACGCGGCGCGCAGTTCGGCCGAGAAGAGTTCCGGCTCCTCCCAGGCGGCGAAGTGGCCGCCCTTGTTCACTTCCTTGAAGTAGATCAGGTTGGGATAGGCGCGGCGGGCCCAGGTCTCGGGCGCTCGATAGACCTCTTCGGGGAATACCGAGATGGCGACCGGGAGCCCGATATCGGAGGTTTTCTGCGCCGCTGCGAGAAGGACACTCTGGCCCATCGTCTCCCAGTAGAGCCGGGCCGCCGAAGTCGCGCTGTTCGTCAGCCAGTACAGGGTGACGTCGTCCAGCATCTCGTCCTTGCTGAGCAGGCGCTCGGGTTCGCCGTTGTTGTAATCGTACATCCAGCCGGCGAGCCCGGCCGGCGAATCCGTCAATGCGTAGCCGATCGCCTGAGGCCGCGTGCCCATCATTGCCGCGTAGGCCCGATATTTCTTGTAAAAGGTTTCGAGCGAACCAAACGCCACACCTTCCTTCTCGGTGAGGCTGGCTGGCGCCGGCCCGCCGGCGGCAAGGACTGCGGCCACGTCCGCCGGTATCGTTGCCGGCAAATTGATGTGGATGCCAAGCAATCCCTTTGGCGCCTGGCGTGCCATCGCGCTGGAAACGGGCGCGCCCCAGTCGCCGCCCTGGGCAACAAAGTGGTCGTAGCCCAGGCGCTGCATCAGTTCGGTCCAGGCACTTGCGATGCGGTCTGGATTCCAGCCCACGCCGCGCGGCTTGCCGGAGAATCCGTAGCCGGGCATCGAGGGCAGCACCAGGTCGAAGGCATCCTCAGGCTTGCCGCCATGCTGCGCGGGGTCCGTGAGCGGGCCGACCGTCTGGAGCAGTTCGAAGACGGAGCCGGGCCAACCATGCGTCATGATCAGCGGCAGGGCGTTGGGTTGCTTCGACCGAATGTGCAGGAAGTGGATATCGAGCCCGTCGATCTCGGTCATGAACTGCGGCAGGGCATTCAGCTTTGCCTCAGCCTTGCGCCAGTCGTACTCGGTTCCCCAGTAGCGGACGATCTCCTGCAATCGTGCGAGCTGAATGCCCTGCGACCGATCGGCGACTGTCTCCTGGTCAGGCCACCGTGTCGCCATGATGCGCCGGCGAAGCTCGTCAATCTCTTCCTGCGGGATGTTGACCGTGAACGGACGGATCGAACTGCTGGTGGCTGCAGCGTTAAGCGTTCCCGGAAGCAAGCCCACGGCCCCGGCGGCGGCGGTCGCAACAAGAATTTCGCGCCGAGTAAGTGACCGTGCCGACATGACACCCTCCCTGTTTGCTGATGCTTTTGGACGGCACACAGATCGACTGTCAGGCGAGGCAAATCTATTGCACGATGGTATCGGCGATACCTTTGTATTGGCCCGGCGATGCCTCATCGTCCCGTCGGACCGACACCAAGGCACAATGGACGCCGCTATCACGCCGGCGCATTGTCACGGCACGCGATAATCGCGAAAGGACCGCAATGGAGATCGAGCAGAGCCGCGTTTTGGATGCACTTCCGGCTATGGTGTGGACCGCGAAACCGGACGGGCATGCCGACTTCGTCAATCGATGCTGGTCAGACTATACGGGGCTCGATCTTGATCAAGTCCGCTTCTCCGGGTGGCAGGCTGCGATCGACCCGCAAGACTTGCCGAACCTGACCGAGAGTTGGCGATCGATACTGGCTTCCGGGGAACCCGGCGAAATGGAAGCGCGCATGCGGCGCGCCGACGGACAATACCGATGGTTCGTGATCCATTGCAGTCCGCTGCGTGACGATGTTGGTCGTATCGTCGAGTGGTATGCGATCAACACCGACATCGATCAAAGGAAACGCGCCGAAGAAACGCTTCGGCAGGACGAGGCGAGGCTGACCGCCGCAGAGCGAGATATTCGGCAGACGATCGATACGATCCCCGTATTCGTTGCAACATACAGTCCGGACGGAACGCGCACTTTCGTGAACCAGACGTGGCAAGACTACATGGGCCTGACGCTTGAGGACGCCACAGGTCCATCTGGGAAGACATTTCCGCATTTCTATCAAGATGATGTAGAGCGCAACGATGCGGCGTGGAGAGTTGCACTGGAAAGCGGCGAGCCGCTTACCATTGACGTGCGGGTTAGGCGCGCCGATGGACAATATCGCTGGCACACATCTCGCCGCGTGCCCCATCGCGACGAAAACGGACGCGTCATCCGTTGGTATTCGGTCGGCATAGACATTGACGACCAGAGGCGCGCCGAAGAGGCGCTGCTTGCGAGCAGGCACGATCTTGGCCTCATCATCAACACCATACCTGTGATGGCATGGTCGGCTCGTCCTGACGGGTCACCTGAATTCTTCAACCAGCATTATCTCCACTATGTCGGCCTCTCCATTGGCCAGTCGAAGGATTGGGAGCCGGCCGGTCCATTGTCCGAGTATTGGGACTTGACTGCGGCTGTCCATCCCGACGACGTGGACCGGCTTGCCGCCACATGGGAGGCCATATTGGCGTCAGGCAAGTCGGGGGAAGCGGAGGCGCGCCTCCGCCGCTTCGACGGCAAGTATCGGTGGTTCCTGTTTCGGGCCAATCCCCTGCGCGACGAAGCCGGAAACATCGTCAAATGGTACGGCACGCATACCGACATCCACGGGCGAAAGCGTGCGGAAGACGCGCTCAAGCGCAGCGAAGCGTTCCTGTCGGAGGGTCAGTACCTTGCCCGCATGGGGAATTTGTCCTGGCAAGTCGCAACGGGCAAGATCACCTGGTCCGAGCCTCTTTACCGCATCTTCGAGTTCGAGCCGGGTACGCTCGTAACGCTCGAAAGAATAGCCAGCCGAGTTCATCCCGAAGACCTGCCTCTGATGGGGGACATGGTTGAACGGGCGCTGCGCGGTGATAGCGACTTTGAATACCAGCACCGGATTCTCTTGCCCGACCTGTCGGTCAAGCACCTGCACTTGATCGCCCACCGCGCACACAACGATTCCGGCCCCATCGAGTATGTCGGCGCGGTTCTTGACATCACACAACGGCGGCGCTCCGAAGAGGCGCTGGAGAAAGTCCGATCCGAACTTGCACAAGCTACGCGGACTATGAGCTTGGGTGTGTTGACCGCGTCGATTGCACACGAAGTGAACCAACCGCTCTCGGGCATCGTCACCAACGCCGGCACCTGCCTTCGCATGCTGGCGGCCGACCCGCCTAACGTTGACGGCGCGCGGGAAACTGCGCGGCGCACAATCAGGGATGGCAACCGCGCGGCTGATGTGATCGCCCGGCTTCGCGCGCTGTTCGCCAAAAGGGCCACGTTAGTTGAACCGATCGATCTCAACAACGCTGCGGCAGAGGTGGTCGCATTGTTTTCCGGAGACCTTCAGCGCAACAAGGTGCTCCTTCAGACCCAGCTTGCAGACGGACTCCCGCTCGTCGGCGGCGATCGGGTCCAACTGCAACAGGTCATCATGAACCTGTTGCGCAACGCATCCGACGCGATGGTCGCCGTCGACGATCGACCAAGACTTGTCGTGCTTGGCACTCGGCTCGGGGAGGACGGTAAGGTGCACCTTTTCGTGCGGGATAGCGGAATCGGGTTCGATGCTCAGGGTGCGGAGCGGCTTTTCGAAGCCTTCTACACGACCAAAGCCGAGGGCATGGGAATAGGCCTGTCCGTCAGTCGTTCCATCGTCGAAAGCCATGGCGGGCGGCTTTGGGCGGAGGCGAATGTCGGTCCTGGATCGACCTTCTCGTTTTCGATCCACGAATATCTACGCGCAGAACCACCACCTGCCCATCCGTCTGGCGCCATATCGGCGCCGACCAGCAGCAGCGCCTCAATCCAACGAGGTTTTTCATGAACGCTCGCCGCCCACTCGTGTCGATCGTCGATGACGATGAATCCGTGCGCGAGTCCCTGCCCGACCTGTTGAGCGAGTTCGGCTTCCGTGCCGAAGCGTTCTCTTCGGCGGAGCAGTTTCTGCGGTCAGGCATCATCAACGAGACCGAGTGCCTGGTGCTTGACATCAGCATGCCCGGCATGACGGGGCCTGATCTCGAACGAGAGTTGGCGCGCCGGGGCCAGGCTATCCCAATCATCTACATTACGGCGCAGAGTTGTGAGACCGCGCGGCCGGACCTTTTAAAAAAGGGTGCGGTAGAATGCCTATCCAAGCCGTTTAGCGACACAGCCCTGCAGAAAGCGCTCAACCTGGCCTTCGCTAATGATTGAACGCGACTTGCTATGCCGATCCGCAACGGATACTTCCGCACACACGGATTTGGCAACTGCACCGAGCAAGGGCAAGGCCGGCATCATGTCACACGAAACGCCTGTCGTATTCGTCGTTGACGACGACATTTCTGTGCGTGAATCGCTCGAATTGCTCATCCGTTCAGCGGGCTTCCATCCGGAGCCCTGCTCATCGGCGCAGGAATTTCTCTCTCGGCCCCGAGCCCTGGTTCCGAATTGTCTGATTCTTGACGTCAACCTTCCCGATCTCAGCGGGCTCGACTTGCAACAACTTGTTTCCGTCGAGCGAACCGACATGCCGATTATCTTCGTCACCGGCTACGGCGACGTGCCGATGACAGTCAAAGCGATGAAGGCTGGAGCCGTAGAATTCCTGACCAAGCCGTTTGGGGACGACGTGCTCATGACGGCCGTCGAGTACGCACTTGAACGTAGCCGGGCTGCACGTGCGAACGAGTTGGACAAGCAAGTGCTCCGTGAGCGCTATTCATCACTCAGTCACCGCGAAGCGGAGGTGATGGCGCTGGTCGTAACGGGACTGTTGAACAAGCAGGTTGGCTTCGAGCTCGGCATCAGCGAGATCACAGTAAAAGCCCATCGCGGCCAGGTTATGCGAAAGATGAAGGCCGGTTCCCTTCCCGAACTGGTCAACATGGCTGCACGGCTGAATCTCGGGCAGTCACCGCATCTCAGCTAGTGCGTCCTGGCGCGACGGCTAAATAGCCAAATCAAAAATTCGGTGCACACTGTTGGCGCGCAATTCACCACCATGACCGCTATCCAGCAAATAGCAACGCGGGTTCCGATTTCGCGGCGCAAAGCGGAACGGCGCTTATACAGCCGTGTTTCGGCCTTTTGATCCGAGTTCCCGTGCCAGCTCAACGAATGCTCTGTGCGCCGCGGATGGATTCCGTCGTCCCGGGTAATAGATGCAGAGTTCGTCGGAAGGCGGCAGCCACTCCTTCAGAACACTGATCAGCCGCCCTGCCTCAATATCCTCGCGCACGTCACGTTCCATTACGTAGCCCAGCGCCACACCTTCTAGCACGGTGCCGCGGGACAGGCTTGCCTCATCCAAAGTCATCGGTCCGTTCACATCGATCAATAGCGGTTCCCCATGCTTCTCGAAGCGCCAGCGAAAGAGCGCGCCATTCGGCAGCCGGATACGGATACACCGATGTTGAAGCAGGTCAGTCGGCGTGGAAGGCGTACCATAGCTTTTCAAATAGTCGGGCGAGCCTATGACCACATTTCTCTGCGGCCGACCCAGCGAGATCGCAATCATGTCACTCGGCACGAGGGTGGCGCGACGCACGCCCAGGTCGAAGCCTTCCGCGACGATGTCCAAGAGCCGTCCCTCGGTGACCAGATCGATATGGACCTGCGGGTAACGCCTGATGAACTCCAGAAGCAGGGGTGAAAGGATTTCTCGCGCGGCAGTGGCATAGGAATTGATGCGGAGCGTTCCCGTGGGGTTTGCCTGCTTTGAGCGCGCTGCATCCATGGCACCGTGGATGTCCTGCAACGCAGGACCGACGTTCTCGACGAACAGGCGACCGGCATCCGACAGGGATACGCTGCGTGTGGTTCGGTTGAACAAGCGAACGCCAAGGTGGGCCTCCAACTTGCCGACGGCATTGCTAAGGGCAGTCGTCGACATTCCCAGTTCAAGCGCCGCGCCGCGGAAAGAGGATCTGCGAGCAACGGCTACGACAGCTTCCAGATCGTGAAGGCCAGGCCTCGCCAATATCCCACTTTCCGCAATTCGACATCCATGTTTATCCCAATTATCCGAACACCGGAATACGCCTACTTGTGGAGCGAACAACCCCAAGAGGAGATGAGAGATGCAACTGCCTCAGGCGATCCAGGCATATTTCGAAGCGGATCGGAAGAACAACTGCGAGGCTCTGCTGGCCTGTTTCGCGCCGAGCGCCGCTATCCATGACGAGGGCCGCTCCCACTCCGGGCACTATGCCATCGGCAGCTGGTGGGAATACTCGAAAGCCAGGTATCGGCACGTCGTCGAGCCGCTCGAGGCCCTTACCGACGAGCATGGAACGAAGGTGATCGCCAAGGTCACCGGTGAATTTCCCGGCAGCCCTGCAAATCTCACCTACGTTTTCCGTCTGATGGGCGACAAGATCGCAGCCTTGGAGATCGGTGCATGAGCGACTTCCTGAATCTCTCAGGCAAGCGCGCCCTGATCACCTCCGGCACAAGGGGAGCCGGGGCGGCGACCGTCGACCTGTTTCGCAAACTCGGCGCGCGGGTGCTGACGACGGCCCGCTCGTTCCCCGCAAGTTCTTCGGCGGACCTCTTCGTGGCTGCCGACCTCACCACCAGCGAAGGCTGCTTTGCGGTCGCCAAGGCAGTCAGGGGGCAGTTGGGCGGCGTCGATCTCATCGTTCACATGCTCGGCGGTTCTTCCTCGCCGGCCGGCGGCTTCTCGGCGCTTGGCGAAAGTGATTGGCACAAGGAACTCGATCTCAACCTGTTTCCCGCCGTGCGGCTCGACCGAGAACTGATACCGGGAATGATCGCGCAGGGCAGCGGCGTGGTGATCCACGTCTCTTCCATCCAGAGGCTGCTCCCCCTGCCGGAAGCCACGACCGCATACGCCGCGGCGAAGGCGGCGCTGTCGACCTACAGCAAAAGCCTCTCCAAGGAGGTGTCGCCGAAAGGCGTGCGTGTCGTTCGCGTGTCGCCGGGCTGGATAGAAACCGAGGCTTCCGTCAAGCTCGCCCGACGTCTCGCCGATGAGGCAGGCACCGACATTGAAGGCGGCAAGAAAAAGATAATGGCCTCCCTCGGTGGAATCCCCCTCGGTCGCCCGTCAAGCCCGGCCGAGATCGCCAATCTAGTTGCCTTTCTGTCTTCCGATCGTGCCTCTTCGATCACGGGTGCGGAGTACGTAATCGACGGAGGAACCGTGCCTACAGTGTAAAAAAGCCTCCCATGCTTGCCGGCTTAGGCCGTGCTCCTCCAGACGCCCGTATGTTCATAGATCGCGTCACGCAGCTCCCTGACGTCACGGTTGATCTGGTTGAGATGCGCTGGGCTTTGTCCTGAGGAGGAAAGCAGAGCGTCAGCAAGGCAGCCTGCACGAGATCTGAGTTCGCGTCCCCTGTCAGTCAGCGCAACCACGACCTGCCTCTCGTTCGCGGGATTCCGTGTCCGGCGCAGAAGTCCTGCCGCTTCGAGCCGTTTGAGCAAGGGCGTCAGAGTGCTCGACTCCAGCGCCAGCCTTTCGGCGATGCTGCCAACGGTCAGCTTGTCCTCGCGCCAGAGGACATTGAGTACGAGGTATTGGGGATAGGTCAGGCCCAAATCGTCCAGCAGTGGTTTGTACACTCTCTGGATGGCCATGCCGGCAGAGTAGATCGCGTAACAGAGCTGATCGTCGAGCGGCAATGGGTTGTTGAGTTTTTTCGGCGGCATGGGTGGCTCTCCTTGGACTCGATATAGCCTACCCGATCGCAAAAAAGAATATCGCGATAAAAATTATGCTGGACATATCGCGGCTGGAACCGTAGAGAGAAACATATCGCGATAATCATTATCCTACAAACAAGAGGAGATCAGCATGACTTCCAGGACGACAAACCTTCTGGCCGCAACTGCCGCTGTCGCAGGAATTGCCGCAGCCACGGCCGCGCACTCTGCCGAGATAATTCCCGACAACCAGACCGTCCGGAACGTGGTGCTGGTGCACGGCGCGTTCGCTGATGGATCGGGTTGGCGCGGCGTCTATGACGAACTGACCGCCCGCGGCTATCGCGTGTCGATCGTCCAGAACCCGCTTACCTCGCTAGCGGACGACGTTGCCGCCACCAAACGCATTCTTGACCGTCAGGATGGACCTGCGGTCCTTGTGGGACATTCCTGGGGCGGTACCGTGATAACGGAAGCAGGCGCCCATTCAAACGTCACAGGCCTGGTTTACGTATCGGCCTTGTCGCCGGATGCCGGAGAGACGACTGCGCAGCAGTACGAGGGTTTTCAGACCCTGCCTGAATTCGTCATCGAAACCACCGCGGACGGCTTCGGCTTCGTTTCTCCCGAAAAGTTCAAGATTGGCTTCGCCAACGACACGACGGACGCGGATGCCGCTTTCATGCGGGACTCTCAGGTGCCGATAAACATGTCCGCCTTCGCAACCCGGCTCGAGCATGCCGCCTGGCGAAGCAAGCCGAGCTGGGCAGTGATTGCAACCGACGACAAGGCCTTCGACCAGCGTATGTTGCAAGCGATGGCAAAGCGCATCGGGGCGACAATCACGGAGGTCGCGGCAAGCCATGCAGTCTTTATGACCCAGCCAAAGGTCGTCGCTGACGTGATCGACGGAGCTGCCCGCAAGAGATCTGTCGAAGCGCGATAGTTCGCCACGCACCGTGTGCGGACATTTCGAGCATTAAGGTGTCATAACGAAAATACGGCCGCCGGATGGCGCATCCGGCGGTTTTGTTTCGAGAGTGTTTCTCTCCAACGCCCGCAGACCGGTTGCGCGGGCAACGCCTATCGGCCGCGCTCGGCGCGCCACGTTTTGAACCGTTCGGCGTGTTCGTCTCGCGTGCAGGGATAGAGCCCGATTATCGGAACGCCCCCCTTGACCTGTTCGACCACGAAATCCTCGTAGACCGTCATCTCAGCCGCCTCATCGGCCACCTCGCCGGCGATTTCCCGCGGAATGACGATGACGCTATCATCGTCTCCAACCACGATATCTCCGGGGAACACAGCCACGTCACCGCAACCGATCGGCACGTTCAGGTCCAATGCCTCGTGCATAGTGAGATTGGTCGGGCTGGACGGCCGCGTATGGTAGGCCGGGATATCGAGTCCGCCGATCACCGCGGCGTCGCGGAACCCGCCGTCCGTAACGACGCCGGCGACCCCGCGCACCATCAGGCGCGTCACCAGGATGTCGCCCGCGGATGCCGCCCGGGGATCCTTGCGGCTGTCCATGACGAGCACGTGGCCCGCCGGGCAGGTTTCGACGGCGACGCGCTGCGGATGATCCGGCTTGCGGAATTCAGTGAGTTGGTTACGGTCCTCGCGCGCGGGGATGTAGCGCAGCGTAAAGGCCGGCCCGACCATGTTGCGGCCTTTTCGCTGCAGCGGACCCACGCCCTGGATTACCTGGTTGCGCAGGCCGCGCTTGAACAGCGCTGTGGCCAGGGTGGCGACGGAAACGCCCATCAGTTTTTCGCGCAGTTTCTCGTCCATGTTCGCTTCCTCAATTCAGGTGCTGGCACTGCAAGCGCCGTGGTTTCTCCGGTCGCCGGTGTGGGCGGAAGGCAATTCGTAATTCAGTTGGGATTTCCCGCCGCAAGGCGGTTCGCGACTAAAAAGGCGTCGAGCCTCGCCTGCTGCGCCGAAGTGAGCGGCCAGGCCGAGGGCGGGCGCGTCGGTCCGCAGCCAAGGCCCTGCGCGATCAGCGCCGCTTTTACGCCGGTCACGTTGGCGCCGCCCATCTCCTCCGCGCGGATGTCCTCGAAGACTCGCATTCCATCGATGAGCGCGTTCGCCTTCTCGAATTCGCCGGCCTCGAGTGCGGCATGGATCGCGACCGACCGTTCGGGCCATACGTTTATCAGCCCGGAGGTGAACCCTCGCGCGCCGACGGCATAAAAAACCGGCGCCCAGACCTCGGCGAGCCCTCCCACCCATACGATCGACGGGTCGCAGGCGGCCCGCGCTTCCGCCAGGCGCAGCGGGTTCGGTGTCGCCCACTTCACGCCCTTGACACCTGGAAGGCCGCACAGCTCGGCGATGGCGCGCGTGCCGATCGTGTCGTTGCGCAGATAGAGCATCATGGACAGGCCGCCCGACGCGTCGGCCACCGCGTTCAGGTAGTCGACCAGCCCTCGCGGCGCGACGAATGCGTCGGGCGGCTGGTGCACCATCAGCGCCGCGGCTCCGGCCTCGGCGGATGCTTTCGCCAGCTTTCGCGCGTCACGGATGCCCCGGCCGACGCCCGCGAGCACCGGCGCGCGGCCGGCTACCATCGAGACGACCTCACGCGCCATCGTCACCGCCTCGTCGGTTGTCAGCGCATAGAACTCGCCGGTGTTGCCGTTGACCACCGGCATGTGCACGCCGGCGTCGAGCGCCCTGTCGAGGATCGGGGAAAGCCGTTCGGGCGCGATGTCGCCGCGTTTGTCGTAAGGCGTAACCAGAATGCCCGATATGCCGGTCAGCGCCTTGTCGAGGGAAAATGTCATGCCTGGCCTTTCAGAAGATGTCCGGTTCGCCGGTTGAAGCGCCGAAATCGCGTTCGAGGAAGTCGAAGTCGCAACCTTTGTCGGCCTGCGTCACATGACGCGAGAACATCCAGCCCCAGCCCCGTTCGAAATGCGGCGCCGGAGGACACCGTTCGGCCCGGCGTCGCGCCAGTTCGTCGTCCGCCACCAGCATGTCCAGGCGCCGGTTCGGCAAATCCAGCCGCACGATGTCGCCTGTCCGCAGCAGCGCAAGCGGCCCGCCGATGTAGGCCTCCGGCGCGACGTGAAGCACGCACGCTCCGTAAGAGGTTCCCGACATCCGCGCATCGGAGATGCGCAGCATGTCGCGGTGACCCTTTCTGATCAGCGCCCTGGGGATCGGAAGCATGCCCCATTCGGGAAAACCCGGTCCGCCGAGCGGGCCGGCGTTCCTCAGCACCAGCACGTGGTCCGGCGTGACGTCGAGATTTTCGTCGTCGATCGCCGCCTTCATCGCCGGATAGCTGTCGAAGACAAGAGCCGGGCCTTCGTGAATATGGAATCGAGGGTCGCAGGCGGCCGGCTTGATGACGGCGCCATCTGGGCAGAGGTTGCCGCGCAGCACGGCGAGCGACCCTTCTGAATAGACCGGGTTGGACAGCGGGCGGATCACGTCGTCGTTCCACACCTGCGCGCCCTCGAGCGTTTCGCCGAGCGATTTGCCGGTGACCGTCAGCGTGGAAAGGTCGAGCCGCTCGCTTAATTGCGCCATCAGCGCACGGAGGCCGCCGGCGTAGTAAAAATCCTCCATCAGGTAGTCCTTGCCGGCGGGGCGGACGTTGGCGATGAGCGGGGTGGCACGGCCGAGCGCGTCAAGATCGTCGAGAATCAGCGGCACGCCGGCGCGGCGCGCCATCGCGATGAGGTGAACCACGGCGTTCGTCGAACAGCCGGTGGCCATCGCGACGATAGCCGCGTTCCTGACGGCTGCCGCGGTGACGATCTTATCGGGGGTGAGGTCGTCCCAAACCATGTCGACGATGCGCCGTCCGCATGCTGCCGACATGCGCTGGTGGTCCGAATCGACGGCGGGTATCGAGGAAGCGCCCGGCAGCGACAGCCCCAGCGCTTCCGTGATCGCGGTCATCGTCGAGGCCGTGCCCATCGTCATGCAAACGCCGGCCGACCGCGCGATGCCGCCCTGGATACCCGTCCACTCGTCATCCGAAATCTTGCCCGCACGCCTCTCGTCCCAGAATTTCCAGGCATCCGAACCGGAGCCCAGCGTCTTGCCGGCGTAGTTGCCGCGCAGCATCGGGCCGGCGGGAAGGAAGATCATCGGCACGCCGGCGCTGAGCGCGCCCATCACCAGCCCCGGCGTGGTCTTGTCGCACCCGCCCATCAGCACCACGCCGTCGAGCGGATGCGAACGGATCATTTCCTCTGTCTCCATCGCCAGCATGTTGCGGTAGAGCATCGAGGTGGGCTTGGTGAAGCTCTCGTCCACAGAGAGCGCTGGCAATTCCACGGCGAAACCGCCGGCCTGGGCGACACCTCGCTTCACGTCCTGCGCGCGTTCGCGAAAATGCGCATGGCAAGAGTTCAGCTCGGACCATGTGTTGAGAACCCCAATCACTGGCCTGTCGCGAAAATCCTCCTCGGAATAGCCGAGCTGCATCAGCCGCGACCGATGGCCGAAGCTGCGCAGATCGTCCGGCGCAAACCAGCGTGCCGACCGCAGCGACGCCGGTGTTCTGCGCTTGTCGTTGGGCATGACATCCTCCACGCGTATCGATGGATGTATGCGGTAACATTCACGTTTGTCAATTTGGCACGCGGGCCAAAATTAGAATTGCGGCTGCAAATGCCGATGTTGTTGACAGAAACACTCGTTTTCGTGCATGAAGATGTATGCGCTAACATAGACGCGCACGGGAGAGGGTTGTGTGGCAGCGGGAGACTGCCGCGCGACCCTGAGATCGCGCCGCGGGTTCCGCGGCCCAGGGAGGACATCATGAAACTGACCCGCAGATCACTTCTCGCAACAGGGGCCGGGGCCGCTGTTGTACTAGCTACTCCGTTCGTTGCGCGTGCGCAGAGCTTGCCGCGCAACATCCGCATGGTCATTGGTTCGACTTCGACGGGCGGCGACACCTACCAGAACTCGTCGATCATCGCCGAAGCGCTGGCGCAGAAGCTGGGCGTGAACATTCGCGTCGACCCGGTGGGCACCAATGAGGCGCTGAATGCGACCGGCCGCGATTCCCGCGGTACGACGATCATGCTGCACCACGACCAGATCTATCTCTCCTATCTCTACGGGGTGCCGGGCGTCCCCGATGCCTTCGCCGATTTCGCCATCGGGCCGACGGTAGCGATCAACCCCGGCGACTGCTTCCTCGTCCCCAAGAAGTCCCCTTATCAGTCGATGGAGGACATCTTCGCAGCGGCCGCAAAAGGCGAGAAAGTTCGCGTCGCCATCCAGCCGGGCGGCGTCTCGGAGATCGGCTTCACCGGCATGCGCAATGCTGCTCGGGTGCGAAATCCGGGATCGGAAGCCAACATCGTGGCGGTCAACACCGGCTCGCAGGCAGACAAGAACCAGGCGATGTGGGACGATTTGGCCGACGTGATCAACGGTTCGATCCAGGCCAACGAGCAGTTCACCCAACTGCCGGAGGACGACCGCACTGCAATGCGCTTCGTCTGGATCACTGCGCGTCCCGAGACGCTGGCGCAGGCGCCGAAGGCAGGGATGGGTGGAACAAGCCGGGAAGATATGCTCAAATTCGCCAGCCCCCAGACCAGCGTCACGCTCGACGGCAGCAAGGATTTCACCTTCGACAAGGAGTTTTTCCTGCTGTTCAACAAGGAGATGGACGCCGCCATGGCGTCCGAGATCGACGCCGCGCTGAAGGAGATCTACGCCGCCGGCGAGATCCAGAAGCGGCAAGCCAAGGCCTTCTTCATCCCCAACTACCTGCCGCAGGCCGAGGCGAAGGCGCATCTGACGTCCAAACGGGATACGGTGGCCTCGATCATCGAGAAGCTGAAGAGCTAGGCCTCTTGTCCGGCCTGCACGCAGGCCGGACGCAGCTCACGCATGGAGGAGCACGCGGCAGATGGGCGATTTCACGCGCGTCACGATCGATTTCCAGACATCACACCTGGTGTTTCCGACACTGATCGGCGGCATCCTGCTTGCGCTGGGGATGGCCATTCTCGTCACGCGCCGGCAGGCGATCGCCGGCGCCGGCCGCTACTGGTCGCAGACCCTGGCGGCGATGGACAAGCCGCGCTTCTTCGGGACGATCGTTTTGACGATGGTTTATTTCCTGCTGATGGTCCCTGTCGGCAATTTGTGGCCCAATACGGGCATGGGCTTCCTCATCTGCTCGATCCCATTCGTGGCGCTCAGCGGGCTGCTCTACCTGCAGGAGCGTACAAGCTCCGCCGTCATCGTGCTTGGCGTGGTGGCGGTCGCCGCGCCCGTGCTGGTGTGGTGGGTGTTCGCGCACGTCTTCTTCCTGACGCTGCCCTGACAGGGAGAGCCCAATGGAACTGTTCGGTTTCGTCACGCCTCTGTTCGTGCTGCTGATCGCCGGCGGAACGGCAATCGGCATTGTCTTCGGCGTCATTCCCGGCCTGACGGCAACGATGGCGGTTGCCGTCTGCCTGCCGATGACCTACTCGCTCGGCCTCGAGAACGGCCTCGCCCTGCTGATTGGCCTCTATGTCGGCGGCATCTCGGGCGGGGTGGTGCCGGCGATCCTCATCGGCATACCCGGCACGCCGTCGTCGGTCGCGACCACGTTCGACGGCTTCCAGATGGCCCGCCAGGGCAAGGGCGAGCAGGCGATGCGCATCGCCATCATCGGCTCGCTGATCGGCGGCCTGATCTCGCTCGCCGCGCTATACATGTTCACGCCGTGGCTGGCCGATTTCGCGATCCGTTTCTCCTATGTCGAGAAGTTTTTGATCATCCTGTTCGCGCTGACGGTAATGGGCGCGCTGTCGAGTGACATGCTGCTGGGAATCTTCTCCGGCTTTCTCGGCATCTTCGTCAGCCTCGTCGGGGTCTACGATGTCACCGACGGCGGCAACGGGCACTTTCGTCTCATACCGCCCGGCATGGAGGACGTGCTCTACAGCGGCTTTGCGCTGCTGCCGGTGCTGATCGCGCTGTTCGGGCTGACAACGGTCCTAGAGGAGGCCGAGATCGGCATGCCGAAGGGACCCTCGATCAAGGAGCTGGAGTCGGGCGGCAGGTCGAAATTCTCGTGGTCGATCTTTCGCGGTCAGACGCTCAATCTCATTCGTTCTTCCGGCATCGGCACGTTCGTCGGCATCCTGCCGGGGATCGGCGGGTCGGCGGCGTCTATCCTCGCCTACACGGCGGCGAAGACGAGTTCGTCGCATCCGGAAACCTTTGGCAAAGGCGAGCCCGCCGGCGTCATCGCCTCGGAGACAAGCAACAACGCGCTGACCGGCGGGGCACTGGTGCCGCTGCTGTCGCTCGGTATCCCGGGCGATTCGACCACTGCCCTTCTGATCGGCGCCTTCGCGCTTCAGGGTATCCAGGTCGGGCCGCTGTTCATAGGCCAGCATCCGGAAACGTGGAACTCGATGATCATCGCGATGCTGCTTGCCAACCTGGTCACGTTCGCGATGATGTACTACGCGATCCGCTGGTTCTCGCTGGCGGTGGCGATTCCGAAGGCGATCCTCTATCCGGTGATCCTGATGATGTGCGTCATCGGCGCCTATACAATCAACTACGGCATCATGTTCGACGTCTGGACGCTGCTCTTCTTCGGCGTCGCGGGCTGGATCGGCGTCAAGCTGGGGCTCGAAACCGCTCCGTTCATCATCGGTTTCATCCTCGGGCCTTCGGCCGAAATCTACTTCGTCAAGAGCCTGGAGTCGTTTGGCGACCTGACGATCTTCTTCACCAAGAGCTGGATCGCAGCCTTCCTGTGGGTCCTGATCGTGGCGTCGATTGCGGTTTCGGTCGTCATCGGCCGCCGCCAGCGCGCGGAGAAGCTCGCCGCCGGTTGAAACTTGCCTTTCGGGCCGTCCGAAGAAATAAGTCGTACATGGTTGAGGAGGAGACTTCGACTCGCGCCAGGCGCAGACGCTCGTCAGGGGCGGTGACCATGCAGACGGTCGGCCGTATGGCCGGCGTCTCGCAGGTCACGGTCTCGCGCGCGCTTTCCGAACCCTCAAAGGTCTCTGCTGAGACGCTTCGGCGCATCCACGAGGCGATCCGCGTCACCGGCTTCGTTCCGAATGCGCTCGCCGGCGCGCTCGCCTCCCAGAGGAGCATGCTGGTTTCGGCGCTGGTTCCGTCGATCTCGAACATCGTCTACGCCTCGATGATCACCTCGTTCAACGAACGCATGCGCGCGCGCGGCTACCAGATTCTGCTGTCGGAGACGGGTTTCGACCCCGGCGACGAGGAGGCGTTCATCGCCACCCACCTTTCGCGCCGGCCCGACGCGATGCTGCTCACGGGCATTCACCACTCCGCGCAGGCGCGGCGCATGCTGCTGGCGGCGGGCATTCCGGTCGTCGAGGTCTGGGACATCAGCACCACGCCGATCGACATCTGCGTCGGCTTCTCGCATGTCGAGGCGGGCCGCGCGGCGGCCGACTTCGCGATCGACGCAGGCTACCCGCGCGCGGCCTGCGTGTCGGCCGGCGACGAGCGGGCGCGCCGGCGCCAGCAGGCGTTCTCGGACCGCTTCGAGCGGAGTAGCGGCCATGCCGTCCTGAAATCGGCTTTCGACGCGCCGGCGACTCTGGCCAACGGCCGGGCCGGGCTTTCGCGCCTGCTGCGGGAAGGCTTTTCGGACGGCGTCGTGTTCTGCAGTTCCGATCTGCTCGCGCACGGCGTCCTAATCGAGGCGCTTGCGCGAGGACTTTCCGTACCGGGCGACGTGGCGGTGATCGGCTTCGGAGACCAGGACTATGCCGCCGCGGTGGAACCTGCGCTGACCACCGTACGCGTCGACCGCGAAGCGCTCGGCGCTGCCGCCGCCGAGGCCATCCTGTCGCGCTTCCGCGGCGAGGAGCAGGCGGAGAACGTCATCGACATCGGGTTCAGGATCATTCGGCGAGCATCAGCCTGAGCACGTTTCGACGGCAACCCCGTGGACCCTGTGAAGCGATGTCAGGTTCCACAAACCAGTTGTAACGACGACTTCTCGCGCGACCACGACCTCTAGCTGGTCACGCACAATATCTGCTTCCAGGGGCCGGCAAGGTGATTCTTACGACCGACATTAGGCGCTAACCTGCCGCTCCGCTCCCCCAAGGGCCATGGAAAGCGCCCGGCCCGTCGATGCGTTCGAAGCCGTGCGCGCCGAAGAAATCGCGTTGCGCCTGGATCAGGTTCGAGGTGCCGCGGCCCTGGCGATAGCTGTCGAAATAGGCAAGCGCCGACGACAGCGCCGGCACCGGCGAGCCGGCTTCCGACGCCCTTGCCACGATGCGCCGAAGCGATGGATGCGCCTCCTGCATCATCGCGATGAAGGCCGGTGCCGTCAAAAGATTGGTGGCCGCCCCGCCGGTGCCGAAGGCTTCCGCCATCGTGTCCAGCAATTGCGAGCGGATGATGCAGCCTGCCCGCCAGATCTTGGCGATGGTCGGCATCGGCAGGTTCCAGTTGAATTCCTTCGATGCGCCGCTCATCACCGCAAAGCCTTGCGCATAGGCTGATATCTTGCCGGCGAACAGCGCCAGTTCGAGATCGCCAAGAAGCGCGTCCTTGTCTCCGGAAATCCTGGTCACGCCGCCTTTGCCATAGGCGTTTTCGGCGGCCAGGCGCTCGTCCTTGATCGACGACAGGACGCGCGCCGCCACCGCGGCCTCGATCGCGGTGGCCGGAATGCCGAGCTGCTGCGCTTCGATGACCGACCATTTGCCGGTGCCCTTCTGGCCGGCGCGGTCGAGGATGATATCGACCACCGGCTTGCCTGTCTTCGGATCGTCGGCGTCCAGCACCTTGGCGGTGATCTCGATCAGGTAGGAGTTGAGCCGGCCCTTGTTCCAGCCGGCAAACACCTGTGCGATCTCCTTCGGCCCCATGCCTAACCCGTCGCGCAAGATGCCGTAGATCTCGGCGATCATCTGCATGTCGGCATATTCGATGCCGTTATGGATGGTCTTGACGAAGTGCCCGGCGCCATCGGTGCCAAGCCATGCCGCACAGGGTTCATCCCTGAACTTGGCCGAAATGGCGGTCAGCACCTTTTCGACGCGTTTCCAGGACTCTTCGGTGCCGCCGACCATGATCGACGGTCCATGGCGCGCGCCCTCCTCGCCGCCGGACACGCCCATGCCGATGAAGGTGAGACCCGAATCGGAAAGCTCGGAGAAGCGCCGCATCGTGTCGCGGAAATTGGCATTGCCGGCATCGATGACGATGTCGTTGGCCGACAGCGCGCCGCGCAGTGCCGCGATCTGCTCGTCGACCGGCTTGCCGGCCAGCACCATGATGATGATCGGCCGCGGCGGCCGGATGGCGGCGGCGAGTTCCTCCAGGCTGTAGCATGGCACCACCATATCCCTGAGCGCCCCGGCATTCTCGACAAAGGCGTCGGTGCGTGCCGTGGTGCGGTTGAAAACGGCTATGCGGTGCCCCTTCTCGGCGATGTTGAGCGCCAGGTTGGAGCCCATCGTACCAAGGCCGATCAGACCGATTTCGGCTTTTTCCATCGTTTCTTCCCTGTTTTCGGATCTTTTGTTGAGGCGGCGATTTGTGGCGACGCCAATTCTTGTCGGGATGCCATTCTTTGCCGGGATGCCATTCTTGCCGAAATGAATGACGGGCCTTCAGAGCCGCGTCAACCGCCTCGCCGAATTGTGTTGCAAACGGCAAGCTTGTCTCACGGCCTGATGTCGATCGGCGCCTCGATCTTCACCATCTCGAAATCCGAGACGAGAATATCGAGCCGCGCTGTCCATCGGCCGGAAACCGGGACGACGAGATCGTTGACGCGCCAGCTGCCGTCGCCGCGCTTTGTCGCCGCGCGCTTGATCGGCTCGATGCCGGAGTCGGGTTTTGACAGCACCAGCGTCACTTGGCTTGCATCGAGCGGGCCGAAATCCCCGGTCATGATGACGATCGAGGCGGCAACCGGCCCAACATGGCCGGGTGTGATGCTGAGGTCGGCCATCGCCTTCGGCGTGTGGATATGCACCGATGCCGGCTGCACTGCTGCGGCCGCCAGGGCACGTGGCGGCGGCGTGAAGCGCCAGCCGGCGGCAACGCCTGATATCGCCAAAACGATCAGCATCTCAATGCCGATCGAGCGAACCAGCCTCCTCTGTGCTTCCGTCTTCCCCGCTTCCGCCGGACTGGTCAGCCTCCAGCGGTTTATGGCGGCCAGAGTGAACAGAAACAATAGCAGCGCCAGCTTGACCAGCAGCAGCCGACCATAGGCGGTCTCGAGCAAAGCTGCGGGCGCCTGCACCTGGATGACAGCCAGCGCGATGCCGGTGGCCGCAAGCACGGCCACGACAGGCAGGATCGCCTGGGAAAACCGACGCAGGAAAGCCGCGGCCTCGGCCGGCTTCCGCCTGATAGTGAGACCGAGCGGCGCCAGCGCCCCGGCCCAGAATGCGATGGCGGCGCCGTGCAGAAACACCATCGGTCTTGTCAGCCATTGCGGTTCGGCCGCACTTGCATGCCCGCTGGCGGCGAGGGCGGCGCCGACACCGGCCAAGCCGGCAGCGGCAAACAGTTTTGCGCCGCCGCGCGGCCCGACCAGCGACAGCAGGCCAAGCCCAAGCGCCACCAGCGCGATCAGCACCGTCCAGCCGAAGCTGGTGGCGAGCCCGGCCCGCCAGATGTCCGGCTGCGCCAGTCGGGCGAGCGCTGCACCGAGCGCGTCCAGTCCCTGCAAGTCGAGCGACAACGGCGCCGCGACGAGGCCGCACAGGATCGCGGCGATGACGAAGCGCCGGCCGGAATGCCCGCCTTTTGCCCACCAGGCGATGGCAAAGGTGCCGCCGACGCCGAGAAACAGGCCGATATAGAGCAAGACCTTGCCGATCCAGATTGCCGATCTCAGGCCCCGGTCGACAGCTTGGGAGACGGCCGGCGCAGCACTCGGCGCGCCGATGGAAAACAGCACTGAGCCGCCGACCGGATGGCCATCGGCGGAAATCACCCGCCAGCTCAGCACATGGGTGCCGGATCCGAGCCCTTGCGGACTGTCGATGTTGAGGGTCTGGCCATTGAGCCGAAACGACCTCAGCCGAATCGGCGTTCCATCAGGCCGCACCAAGGTCAGCACCAGCGGTGACACCGGCTCGCTGAAGGTCAGCGACAGCTGCGCCGGGCTCTGCGCCAGCACGGCGCCGTCCGTCGGCTCGGTTGTGACCAGCGCCGCGTGGGCGAAGGCCTGATTTGGCGCGGCAATGGCGGCAAGCAGCACGATCGCAGCCAGCAGGCAGATCGCAAATCGGCCGGCTGTGCAGACCGTTCGCAGCAGGGATGCAGCACTCATGTCACGGTCACAAAAACAGCGGCGCGCTCTTTCGAACAAAGCGCGCCGCCAAAAAAAAATCACTTCTTCGGCAGCAGCTTGAGGCCGGGCGCCGGATATTCCAGAGAATCCTCATCCTGGCCGGCCGCTGGAATCTCGATCCAGCGTTCGGCGGCGCCCTCGCATTCCTGCACCACCGGGAAATAGAGCATCTGGCCGGCCGGCAGATCCGCCGCCAGTGTGCCGCGGAAGACGAATTCGTCGTAGAACTCGTCCGGCAGGCTGCCGCCGCTCCAGTCGATTTGCTTGGCGCCTGATGTCACCGCCTGGCCGTGGAGCTGGTAGGATTTTTCGTATCTGCCTTGCTTGGCCTGCAACGTCCAGCCGGGCTTCGGCATCGGCTTTACCGAAATCACCCCTTCCGGGATCTGCACGCGCACGGCGGTCGTCGCCTTGCCCTCGCAGCCATGCGGCACGCGCAGGATCGCCTTGTAAGTCGAGCCGACAGGCGCCTCCTGGGTTTCGAGCGTGACATGGGCGAAAGCTGCACCCGTCCCGAAGACGAGAAACGCGCAGGCCGACAAAAGATGCTTGTTCATGATGGTCTCTCTGAGTTGCTTCTGGTTACGAATTTAAGCTTTTTGCCGGATCAATTGGCATGGTCGTGCATGCCGCCCGTCTCGCCCATGCCCTCGACAGTGAACTCGACGGTCACCGTGCCGGCCTTCTCGAAGGTCAGCGTGGCGGGAAACGTCTCGCCCTGCTTGGGCTGACGCTTGAGGCCGATAAACATCAGATGATAGCCGCCGGGCGCCAGCGCGACCTTGCCGCCGGCCGGGATTTCGAGGCCGCCGCTTACCGGCCGCATGGTCATGACGCCGTCCTTGACGCCCATTTCGTGCAGTTCGGCCTTGGCCGAAACATCCGAGGAGATCGACAACAACCGGTCCGGCGAACTGCCGGTGTTGGTGACGGTGAAATAGCCGCCGGCCACTTTGGCGCCGGGCGGCGTGGCGCGCGACCAGGGATGCACGATCTCGAGGTCGCCAACCCTGAACTCATGCGCGAACACGGCTTGGGCGCTGATGGACAGGAGGGCAAGGAGGAACACGGTGATGCTGAGTCGCCGCAAGAACGAGTTGTTGCGGCCGAACCGCGCGCGAAAAGTGTGAGACATGATAGCTCCAGGAACTGAGAGACCCGCGCCGTCGGCCGGTCGCGAACAGTTTTGATATTGAACGAATTCGCCCGCGAAAAATTCCGCTAGGCGAACTGGGACGGATCAGGCCGTCACCGGAGGCGCGCGCGGATTCGACGGAGAGCGGTCGCGCGCAAAGTCGAGATGCCTGAACGCCGGCAGCACAAAGGCCACGGTTTCGACGGAAAAATTGCCGGACAGCGTGGCGGCGGCGGGCGGCGGCGCGTAGACAGCCGAGGCCATGCCGCAGCCGAGCATGCAGCAGGTCGGCGTGTGCTGCTGGTGCGGATCGCCGCCGGGACGCTGGGCGGCGCCCTCCTGGGTGCAGATGATGTTGCCGAAAGCGTCGCGTTGCAAAGCATCCGGTCCGATGCCGAAGGCGAATGCGCCAAGCACCGACTGGAGCACAAGCAAATAGGCCGCGGCGAATGCCGCCGGCATGCTCCATCGTCTCCGCCGGATATTCAAACGCCTGCCTCCTCACGCAGCAACGGCAAGATATCTAGCACGCGGCCGGCAGGTGGAAAATCGCCAAATCACCACTGCGGCAACGCGGCGCTTTAATGCAACAACCTAAAGCTCGCTACGCTTGCTGGCCTTCTGGAATCGACGTCAGCAGCGTGTGCCGCGCGGACTTCAGATGCTTGCGGCAGGCGGCGTCTACCTTGCCGAGATCGCGCGATTTGAGCGCCGCGATATAGGCCAGGTGTTCCGCGACCGCCACTTCGTTGCGCTCCCGCTCCTGCGCCTTGTTCCACTGATAGTGGTAGTGGAAGATCATGGCGATGACGTCGTAGAAATCGACGATGAAGCGATTGTGCGACGCGCGGTGGATCAGCCGGTGAAAGCGCTCGTCGAGTTCCGAGAATTCGTTGAAGCGCGTGGCGATCTCGCGCGCCAGCAGGCGATGCTCGTCCTCCAGCAGGTCGAGGTCGGCCCACACCGGGCTGTCTTCCGGCAGCGCGGCGAAGGCGGCGGCCGAGCGCAGTTCGAACATCTCGCGGATTTCGGTCAGTTCCAGCGCGAAAGCGCGGGTAAAGCCTTTCAGCACCCAATGGCTGTTGCGGCGCTTCTCGATCAGCCCGAAGCGGGAAAAGCGGATCAGGAACTCGCGCACGCTGGTGGTGCCAACGCCGATCTCGCGCGCCAGCTCGAGTTCGTTGATCTGCATGCCGGGCTCAGCACCGCCGGCAAGCAGCCGCCGCATGAAGGAGCGCTCGATGATCTGCGAGAGCGTGTCGGTTTCTTCCTCGGGAAAAAAGTCGTCCGGCCGCGGCACGCGCAAAACCGTCTTGCTGCGCTTGTTCCAGGCGATCAGCCCGGTCTCTTCCATGCGCGCAAGGATGGTGCGGATCGTCGTGCGGCTGACGCCAAGCAGGGTGCCCAGCTCGGGCTCCGACGGCAGGCTTTTCGTTTCGTCGAGCAGCCGCAAACCGCGATTGTAGGCGTCCTTGTAGACGTTGTTGCTCTTCGACATCCCCTGCCCCGTTGCGCGCCGGCGCTTGCGGCGGCCGGCTTGAAGCGCGATATGCAGATGCTTCTGGCGCAGGCTCCCGGGAAGCGGAATCGCTTTTCGGAAGTCAGGCCTGGTTCCAGTGTCCGGTCCTCTGCGCATTCACGAGAACGCGCGGCTTCGTCACGAAAAAACAATTGACGCAAAACTGTTTTTTCACGATAAAAGACATTAACTGTTAACAGGCGCGTGTCAATCGCTTGCCGATCCCAGGAACACCCAGGAAACTCCCCGTGAACACCGCAAACAGCATTCTTCTGTCCCCCGCCGACAATGTCGCGGTCGCCAACGGCCGCATCGAGATCGGCGCGGTGCTGCCGGGCGGCGCCGTTGCCACGGCGCTGATCGAACCCGGCCACAAGGTGGCGATCAGGCCGATTGCCGCCGGCGAGGCCGTGGTCAAATACGCCCAGGCGATTGGCCGCGCCACTGAAGCCATTGCGCCCGGCGAGCATGTCCATTCGCACAATCTGGTCTTCGAATCCGGGCGTTTGCCGGTGGTGCCGCCGAGCGAGGCCGTGCACGCCACAGAGGCCGATCGCGCCCGCACCTTCATGGGCTACCGCCGCGCCGACGGCCGTGCCGGCACGCGCAACTTCATCGGCGTTCTCGCCAGCGTCAATTGCTCGGCCACCGTTTGCCACGCCATCGCCGACGAGGCGAACCGGACGCTGCTGCCCAGATATCCGGGGATCGACGGCTTCGTTCCCATCGTTCACGGCCAGGGCTGCGGCATGAGCGCCACCGGCGACGGCATGATGGTGCTGCACCGCACGCTTGCCGGCTATGCCCGTCACCCGAATTTTGGCGGTGTGCTGATGGTCGGTCTCGGCTGCGAGGTCAACCAGCTCACCCTCTATGGCCAGAAGGGCGTCGCCGCGGGAAAGCGCCATTTCAACATCCAGGAAGCCGGCGGCTCGCGCAAATCTGTCGAGAAGGCGTTGGTCGTGCTGGCCGAGATATCAGAGGAGGTCGGCAAGCTTGAGCGTGAGCCGATCCCGGTCAGCGAGATCGTCGTCGGCCTGCAATGCGGCGGCTCCGACGGCATGTCCGGTATCACCGCCAATCCGGCGCTGGGCGCCGCCGTCGACATCCTGGCCGGCGTCGGCGGCATTGGCATCCTTTCCGAGACGACGGAAATCTACGGCGCCGAGCATCTTCTGGCCTATCGCGCGGCGACCCCGGAGATCGCCGCCAAGCTCGATGGCTATGTAAAATGGTGGGAAGACCATGTTGCCAAGCATGGCGCCTCCATCGACAACAATCCGTCGCCAGGCAACAAGCGGGGCGGCCTGACCACCATTTTGGAGAAGTCGCTTGGCGCGGTCGCCAAGGGCGGCCAAACGCCGCTCAACGGCGTCTTTGGCTACGCAGAGAAGGTCGCCGGCCACGGGCTGGTGTTCATGGACACGCCCGGCTACGACCCGGTTTCCGCCACCGGCCAGGTGGCAGGCGGCGCCAACGTCATCGTCTTCACCACCGGCCGCGGTTCCTGTTTCGGCTGCCGGCCGACACCGTCGATCAAGGTCGCCAGCAACTCGACCATGTACCATACGATGGAAGAGGACATGGACGTGAATTGCGGCGTCATCGCCTCGGGCGAAAAGACCATCGCCGGCATGGGCCGCGAGATTTTCGAGCTGATCGTCGAGACGGCTTCCGGCCGCAAGACCAAGAGCGAGGAGTTCGGCTACGGCGACAACGAGTTCGTGCCGTGGCACCTTGGAGCGACCCTCTAGAACAGCCACCAACTGACTTAAGACATGGACGGGGCCGGCAAATGGCCGGTGGGAGGCTTTGCATGAAGAAACGCCGTGTCGGCAGCACCGGGCTGGAAATAACCGAGGTCAGCTTCGGCGGCGCGGCGGTCGGCGGACTCTACCGAGCCTGCCCACGCGAGACGGCGATGCAGACGCTGCAGGTCGCCTGGGATGCCGGCTTGCGCTATTTCGATACCGCGCCGTTCTACGGCTTCGGCCTTTCGGAACGCCGCTTCGGCGATTTCCTGCGCGACAAGCCGCGGGACTCCTACGTGCTGTCGACCAAGGTCGGGCGCCTGTTGCGGCCGGTGCCGGAAGACCGGATTCCGGACCATTCCTATGTCGATCCGCTGCCCTTTGCGCCCGACTACGACTATTCCTACGACGGTATCATGCGCTCGGTCGAGTTCAGCTATGCGCGGCTTGGCCTCAATCGAATCGACGTCCTGTTCGTCCACGACATCGGCGTCTATACGCATGGCGTCGAGAAAACGAAGCTGCATTTCCGCCAGTTTATGGATGGCGGGCTGAAGGCGCTGGAAGAGCTGAAGTCACACAAGGTCATTTCCGCCTACGGCCTTGGCGTCAACGAGGTTCAGATCTGTCTCGATGTGCTGCGCCAGGCGCCGCTCGACTGCATCCTGCTCGCCAGCCGCTATTCGCTACTCGACCGCACCGCCGAAGCCGAATTGCTGCCGCTTTGCCGGCAACGGCAGACCTCGCTGATCATCGGTGGCGTCTTCAACTCGGGCATCCTGGCGACCGGCCCGGTGCCGGGTGCGCATTTCGACTACCTGCCGGCCACCGAGGACATTCTCGACCGCGTCGGCGCCATGGAAAAAATCGCCGCCGAGGGCGGCTATCCGCTTGCCGCGGCGGCATTCCAGTTCCCGCTGCACGAGCCTGTGGTGGCTTCTGTGCTGACGGGCACCGCCAAGCCGGCCAATCTGGAACGAAATCTGCAACTGCTCGACATCCAGGTGCCCGAAACAGAATTCGCCAAATATGATCCCTACACGGTCGTTCAGAAGCTCGGCTGATGCGTTGCGGCCTTCGCCGGTTGAACGGCGGACGGTGCGATCAGGAGGCGCCCCACCCTATGCTTCAAAAAAGAATGAATATTCCATCTTGACCGGAAGATGGAATTAATATTCCATACCTTTTTGGAGAGGATTTGTGGGGTTTGACAATGAGGATCGGCACTCCCTTTCCGGTCGAGGCATAGGCAGGACGACACGAAACACCGCTTGCGTCGACCGGACCGATGCACTATCAAAATGCGGTAAATGTTTTTTATTGATAAAGTTCCGTTTGGCCAGCGCCTATCCAAACCGAGCTTCCGCTACGTTCACCAGGCGACCTAGGGAGGAAGTCTAAATGAAATTCATGACCAGCATTCTCAACCGCCGCGTATTCGTGGCGCTCGCCGCCGCCTCGATGCTTGCCGGCGTGATGCATTCGGCGCCGGCTTCGGCGGCGGATGTAACCATTCCGATCATCGTCAAGGACACCACCTCTTTCTACTGGCAGATCGTGCTGGCCGGCGCCCGCAAGGCCGGCAAGGACCTCGGCGTCAACGTGCCGGAACTCGGCGCCCAGGCGGAGACCGACGTCAACGGCCAGATCTCGATCCTTGAAAACGCCGTCGCCGGCAACCCGGCTGCCGTGGTCATCGCACCAACCGAGGCCAAGGCGCTCGGCAAGCCGATCGACGAGGCAGCCACCAACGTCAAGATCATCGGCATCGACTCCGGCGCCGACTCCAAGGCCTTCACCTCGTTCCTGACTACAGACAATATTCAGGGCGGCCGCGTCGCCGCTGACGGGCTGGCCGCCGCGATCGGCGAAGCCAATGGCGGCAAAATCGAGGGCGACGTCGCCCTGATCACCGCGCTTCCGGGTGCAGGCTCGCTCGAGCAGCGCGCCCAGGGCTTCAAGGAACAGCTTGCCGCCAAATATCCCGGCCTCAAGCTCATTGCCGACAAATACGCCGACGGCCAGGCCACCACCGGCCTCAACATCGCAACCGACCTGATCACCGCCAACCCGAACCTCAAGGGCATCTTCGCCTCCAACCTGATCATGGCGCAGGGCGTCGGTCAGGCGATCGCCGAGAACAGCCTTGCCGGCAAGGTCGGGCTGATCGGTTTCGACAGCGATGAGAAGCTGGTCAAGTTCCTCAATGACGGCGTCATTTCCGGCCTCGTCGTCCAAGATCCGTACCGGATGGGCTATGACGGCATCAAGACGGCGCTCGCTGCCTCGAAGGGCGAGAAGGTAGAGGCCAATGTCGATACCGGCGCCAACCTCGTCACCAAGGCTAACATGAAAGATCCGAAGATCGACGCGCTGCTCAATCCGAAGCTCGACTGAGCACCGGCATTGGCACACCGTTTCCGGGGCTTTTTCCCCGGAAACGACCTACACGCGTGCCACTCGTGAGGCCGATCTGGGAGGCCAATCTGGGAGGCCAATTGGGAGGAACGTCATGACGTCGACGGCGCAGGAACTGCATCCCGCCCCAACGCTGGAACCGGGCAGGACGATCCTCGAACTCAAGGGACTGGAAAAACGATATCCCGGCACGCACGCACTGAAGCCGGTTAACCTCGCCTTCAAGGCCAGCGAAATCCACGCCATTGTCGGCGAGAACGGTGCCGGCAAATCCACCCTGATCAAGCTTTTGACCGGCGTCATGCCGCGCACCTCCGGCGATGTCATCTGGGAGGGAAAGCCGGCAGCGCTGGCGACGCCGCATGAGGCGATGGCGCTCGGCATCAATGCCGTGCACCAGGAGGTCGTTCTGTGCCGCCATCTCACTGTCGCGGCCAACATGTTCCTCGGCGAGGAGGATTCCCGCTTCGGCATACTGCAGCAGCGGGCCATGGTCAGGGAAGCGCAGAAGATCATCGACGATCTCGGCTTCGATCTGCCGGCGCATGTCGTGCTGGGTGACCTGACCATAGGCCAGCAGCAGCTGATCGCTGCCGCCCGCGCCACCGTGCGCGGCACCAAGTTCCTGATCTTCGACGAACCGACTGCCTATCTCACCCGCAAGGAAGCCGACCAGCTGTTCACGCTGATCCGCCGGCTGAAGGGCGAAGGCGTCACCATCATCTACATCAGCCACCGCATGGAAGAGGTGTTCGAACTCGCCGACCGCGTCTCGGTGCTGCGCGACGGCACGCTTGTCGGCACCAGGAACATCGCCGAGACCAACGACGCCGAGCTGGTCAAGATGATGATCAACCGCTCGATCGAGCAAGTCTATCACAAGGAGCATTTTACCCCGGGCGCGACGCTGCTCGAAGCCAGGAATCTCTCCGGCAAGGGCTTCGAAAATGTCTCGATGACGGTCCGTGCCGGCGAAATCGTCGGGCTCTACGGGCTGATCGGCGCCGGGCGCAGCGAGTTCGTCACCACGCTCTACGGCCGTCACCGCAAGTCGGCCGGCCAGATCCTCTGGGAGGGCAAGGAGGTTCAGGTCAACTCCGAGCATGACGCCATCAGGCTCGGCATGGCGCTAGCGCCGGAAAGCCGCCGTGACCAGGGCCTCTGCCTCAACCTGCCGGTCGGCCTCAATCTCAATCTGCCGATCTACAAGCGCATCTCCAGCAATCTGCTGATCTCCAGCGCACAGGAGAAGACCGAGGCGGATCGCCAGATCGCCAATCTCAGGATCAAGACGCCGACGCGTCACGCCCTCGCCTCCAGCCTGTCCGGCGGCAACCAGCAGAAGATCGTCATCGGTAAATGGCTGGCGCACGGCGCCAAGCTGTTCATCTTCGACGAGCCGACAGTGGGCGTCGATGTCGGCACCAAGGCCGAGATCTACCGCCTGTTCGGCGAACTGTTGTCAAAGGGCGCCGGCATCATCCTGATCTCGTCCTATCTGCCCGAGGTCTATGAACTGGCCGACACGCTGCATGTGTTCCGGCGCGGCAAGCTGGTGGCCACTCATGGTTTCCACACTGCCGACCATGAGGAAATCCTCACCCAGGCGCTGGCCGAGAAACAAGAAAAACCGGGAGGACAGATATGAGCACCGAGGCGATTGCCGCCGAAAGGCCGAAACGCAACTACAACGCCCTGTTCGGGCTGACGCTGCTGGCGCTGCTGGTGCTCTTGTGGGTCATCCTGTCGGTGGCGACGCCGAGCTTCGCCTCCGCCAACAACATCTCCAACCTGCTGCGGCAAGGTTCGATGATCGCCATCCTGGCGGTCGGCCAGACCTTCGTTATCATCACCGGCGGTATCGACCTTTCCGTTGGCGCCGTGGTTGGTTTCGCCACCGTCATCGTGGCGATGCTGATCAATGCCGGCGTGCCAATTTACCTCGCCATCCTGATCACCTTGCTGGTCGGCGTCGCCATCGGCCTGTTCCACGGTTTTGGCATCGTCAAGATGGGCCTGCCGCCCTTCATCATCACGCTGGCGACGCTGACCTCGCTGCGCGGCATCGGCCTTTTGATGACCAACGGCAACTCGATCTCGATCAACAACGACGCCTTCCAGACATTTTCGCGCAGTTCCTTCGCCGGTGTCCCCAATCTGTTCTGGATGGTGATCCTGGTCGGCATCCCCGCCTACATCTTCCTGCATCACAGCCGCTGGGGCCGGTATCTGTTCTCGGTCGGCTCCAACGCCGAGGCCTCGCGTCTGTCCGGCGTCAACGTCCAGCGCACCATCTACATGGCCTATACGCTGTCTGGCCTCTGTGCGGCTTTTGTCGGCGTGCTGCTTGCGTCGCGCATCGGCATCGGCAATCCGACGCAGGCCGAGGGCTGGGAGTTGCAGGCGATCGCCTCGTCGGTGATCGGCGGCACCTCATTGTTCGGCGCCGTCGGCTCGGTGCACGGACCGCTGCTCGGCGCCTTCATCCTCGCCACTATCAACAACGGCGCCAATCTCTTGAACGTCAATGCCTTCTGGCAGCGCATCATTACCGGCGTGCTGATCATCGTCATCGTCTATTTCGACGGCCTGCGCCGCCGCGGCAAATAGACCATCTTAACAACCGCCGGCCCGGCGATCGGGCCGGCGGCGCCATGAACCGACTGGATCAAAGCATGAAAGCCGTCATCTGCCGTTCGCCCGGCGATCTTGTTGTGGAAGACCGCCCGGCGCCGAGCACACCACCGCCGGGCTGGGCGCTGGTCGCGGTCAGTCATGTCGGCATCTGCGGCACCGACTATCACATCTTCGAGGGCAAGCATCCGTTCCTCGCCTATCCCCGCATCATGGGTCACGAGGTCTCCGGCACCGTGATCGAGGCCGGCGAAGGCGTCGATCTGGCTGTGGGCGAGCCGGTGATCATCAATCCTTATCTCGCCTGCGGCAAATGCATCGCCTGCCGGCAGGGCAAGCCGAATTGCTGCGTCAGGATCGAGGTGCTCGGCGTCCACCGCGACGGCGCCATGTGCGAACGGATCCTGGTGCCGGCGCAAAATCTTTACCCGGCCAACGGCCTGTCGCTGGCCGATGCCGCCGCCGTCGAATTCCTGGCGATCGGGGCGCATGCCGTGCGGCGCTCGCTGGCTGATCCCGGCGCGCGCGCGCTGGTCATCGGCGCCGGGCCGATCGGCCTCGGCACAGCGCTGTTTGCCCGCATCGCCGGCCTCGACGTAACGCTGCTCGACATGAGTGCGGAGAGGCTGGGTTTTGCTGCAAGCGAACTCGGCTTCGCCACCCTCGACGGTTCACGGCAGTCTGCGACCGATTTGGTGCGCGAGGCGACCAACGGCGAAGGTTTTGACGTGATTTTCGATGCCACCGGCAACACCCAGTCCGTGCAGTCGGCCTTCGCCCATGTCGCGCATGGCGGGACGCTGGTCCTGGTCAGCGTCGTCAAGGACGACATCGTCTTTTCCGATCCCGAATTCCACAAGCGTGAGATGACGCTGATCGGCAGCCGCAACGCGCTGCGCGCCGACTTCGACCATGTCGCTGCCTCGATCCGCGATGGTGCTGTGCCGCTGGAAAAGCTCGTCACCCATCGCACGACGCTTGTCGACACGCCGCGCGACCTCGCCCGCTGGGCGCGTGAGAAATCCGGCCTGATCAAGGCCGTCATCCAGGTCGGATAAGACCAGACCTAAAGCGCCGATATCTTGAGCTCGACCCGCTCGGCCGGAAACCGCGTTTCGGCGAACTGGATCGGCTGGCCGTCCGGCGTGACGTTGACGGCGACCGTGACCAGCACGATGGCGCCGGGCTGCAGATCGAGATCGGCAAGGTCGGCGGCGTCCGCGTGGCGGGCCGACAGCACCGTCGATTGCCTGAGATAGTCACCGATGCCGAAACGCTGGAATGAGGCGGTCACCGATCCGGTTTCGGCCATGGCGGCATCGATGCCGGCGAAGCGTCCCGCGTCGAACCAGCCGGTGGCACGCGAGACCGGTTGCCCATCGGCTTCGCCGCGTGTCTCGAGGCGTATTACATCAGAACCCCTGGCAAGCCCCAGCCCTTCGGCGACGCGCCGGCTGGCCGGCTCGACCGCCGATTCGAGCAGCACGCTGCGACGCTCCGACGCCTGCCCTTGCAAGCCCTCCGAAAACCGGGTGCGGGCGCCTATCGGGTAGGACAGGCGCTTGCGCGACAGCACGAAAGTGCCGCGCCCCTGTTCGGCCCTGAGCACGCCATCCTGCACCAGTGCGGCGATGGCGCTGCGCACCGTATGGCGGTTGACGCCATAGCGCTCGGCCAGTGCAACTTCCGGTGGCAACGCAGCATTCTCGGCAAAGTCGCCAACGGCGATCGAATGCAGGATCTGGTCGGCGATCTGCCGCCACAGCGCGACGCCGCTGCGCCGCTCCAAGCTGCTGGCCATCTGCTGACCGATCATCTCTTTGCCCCGATCTTTTTCGCTGTCATCCATCCGTCATGGACACGCTTTAGAAAATAGATATAATTTGTATAATTGTCTATATCAATAGATGAATTTTCGATGCAAGGGAATGTTAACCATGCGAGGACAGGAAGCGCGCGATCAGCAGCTTGAGCGCAAGGCCGTCATGGCGACGTTGGCGCAATCGACCGGCGACGATATCGTCCGCCTCTGGAACGAAGCCGGCCTGCCTTCGGAAGCAGAGCTCCTGCGCGGCCCCGAAACCGGCCTGGTCACCGTGCGTGGCCGCATCGGCGGCGGCGGCGCGCCGTTCAACGTCGGCGAGGCGACGGTCACCCGCGCGACGGTGCGGCTTGCCTCGGGAGAAGTCGGCCACTGCTACGCGCTGGGCCGTGACAAGCAGAAAGCAAGACTGGCGGCGATCGCCGACGCGCTCTGGCAGGATCCCACCCGCCGCAACGAGGTCGAGAGCAAACTCATTGCGCCGCTGCAGGCCGCACTGGCCAGCCGCCGTGAGCGGCGGCGCGCCGAGACGGCGGCAACGAAGGTCGATTTCTTCACCATGGTACGCGGAGAAGACTGATGGACATCGCAACCCAGGCGATCGAGGGCGGCTTTGCCGATCCGGTGTTCGACGCCCAGACGGTGTTCCGCGCCGTGATGGACGCAATGGCGCGGCCGGGCACCCTGCAGCCTCTGCCAGTCTTTGCCCGCCCGCCGGCGCCGCTGTCGGCCACCGCAGGCGCCATCGCGCTGGCGCTGTGCGACAACGACACGCCGCTCTGGCTCGACCTCGTTTTGCAGGCCCCAGCAGCGGTGAAATCCTGGCTCGGCTTCCACACCGGCGCGCCACTGGCCCACACGCCAGCCGATGCGCATTTCGCGCTGATCGCCACGCCGGCCGAGATGATGGCGCTCGACGGCTTTTCACAAGGCACCCAGGACTATCCCGACCGCTCGACGACGCTGATCCTGCAGGTCAGCGATCTCGTCTCAGGCGCCCCGCTGCTGCTCGAAGGGCCCGGCATCGAAACTACCGCGACAATCGCGCCGGCGCAGATGCCGCGCCACTTCGTCGAACAATGGAAGCAGAACAATCAGCGTTTCCCCCGTGGTGTCGACATTATCCTCGCCACCCCGGAAGGCGTTGCCTGCCTGCCGCGCACGACGCGCATCAAGATGATGGAGGCGTGATATGTATGTCGCGGTAAAAGGCGGTGAAGCGGCCATTGCCAACGCCCACGCCCTGCTCGCCGACCGCCGCCGCGGCGACCGTTCCGTGCCGGCGCTTCGCCTCGACCAGATCGTCGAGCAGCTGGCGCTCGGCGTCGACCGGGTGATGAGCGAAGGTTCGCTCTACGACCGCGAATTGGCGGCGCTGGCCATCGTTCAGGCGCGCGGCGACATGATCGAGGCGATCTTCCTGGTTCGCGCCTATCGCACCACGCTGCCGCGCTTCGGCTACACCAGGGCGATCGACACCGGGGCGATGCTGGTCGAGCGGCGCGTGTCGGCGACCTACAAGGATCTTCCCGGCGGCCAGCTGCTCGGCCCGACCTTCGACTACACCCACCGGCTGCTCGATCCCGAACTCGCCGCCGCCGGCGACGTCGCCGAGCCGCTGCAGCGCGCCAGCGACGCGGAAGCCATGCCGCGCGTCTCCGCCATCCTCGCCCGCGAAGGCCTGATCGAGCCCGACGGCGACATGCCGCAGGACCATATCCCCGGCGACATCACCCGCGAGCCGCTGGAATTCCCGATGGCGCGCGACATCCGCCTGCAGGCGCTGTCACGCGGCGACGAGGGTTTTTTGCTGGCGCTCGGCTATTCCACCCAGCGCGGCTATGCTCGCAACCATCCGTTCGTCGGCGAGGTTCGCATCGGCGAGGTCGAGCTGGAACTCGACGTGCCGGAGCTGCCATTCGCCGTACCGCTGGGTACTGCGCGTGTCACAGAGTGCCAGATGGTCAACCAGTTCAAAGGCTCGGCCAAGGCGCCGCCGCAATTCACCCGCGGCTACGGTCTCGTCTTCGGTCAGAGCGAGCGCAAGGCGATGGCCATGGCGCTATGTGACCGGGCGCTTCGTGCAACCGAATTCGGCGAAGATGTCGTCGCCGCTGCCCAGGACGAGGAATTCGTCATCTCGCATTCCGACAATGTCCAGGCGACCGGCTTCGTCGAGCATCTGAAGCTGCCGCACTATGTCGACTTCCAGGCCGAACTCGACCTGGTGCGCCGCATGCGGGCCGAGCACGACGCCCGCGAGAATGGCAAGATGGAAGAAAAAAGGGAGGCCGCGGAATGACCGCACAACCGACCGACATCGCCACCTACAACTTCGCCTATCTCGACGAACAGACCAAGCGGATGATCCGCCGCGCGATCCTCAAGGGCATCGCCATTCCCGGCTATCAGGTGCCGTTCGCCTCGCGCGAAATGCCGATGCCCTATGGCTGGGGCACCGGCGGCGTCCAGGTTACCGCTTCGATCATCGGCCCCGACGATGTGCTGAAGGTCATCGACCAGGGCGCCGACGATACCACCAATGCGGTTTCGATCCGCGCCTTCTTCAAGAAGGTCGCAAATGTCGCCGTTACCACCGACACGGCGAAGGCGACCATCATCCAGACCCGCCACCGCATCCCCGAGCACCCGCTGACCGCAGGCCAGGTGCTGGTCTATCAGGTGCCGATTCCCGAGCCGCTGCGCTTCCTCGAGCCGCGCGAGACGGAAACGCGCGAAATGCATGCGCTGGAGGAATACGGCCTCATGCATGTAAAACTCTACGAAGACATCGCCCGGCATGGCCGCATCGCCACCACCTATGCCTACCCGGTCAAGGTCGAGGGTCGCTATGTGATGGACCCGTCGCCGACGCCGAAGTTCGATAACCCGAAAATGCACCGTTCGCCGGCCCTGCAACTGTTCGGTGCCGGCCGCGAAAAGCGCATCTATGCGCTGCCGCCTTTCACCGAGGTAGTCAGCCTCGACTTCGAGGACCATCCGTTCGAGGTGCAGACCTTCGACCAGCCCTGCGCACTGTGCGCGGCCGAAAACGTCTATCTCGACGAGGTCATCCTCGACGACCATGGCGGCCACATGTTCGTCTGCTCCGATACCGACCATTGCGAGAAGCGGCGCGAGCAAGGCCATCGCGGCCACCTTGCGCCCGAGACCCCTCCTGCCCTGGAAAAAAGGGAGCCGGCGCAATGACCGACGAGCCGCTGCTGCGCGTTTCCGCGCTGTCCAAGTTCTACGGTTCGCGCATAGGTTGCGAGAACGTCAGCTTCGACCTGTGGCCGGGCGAGGTGCTGGCAGTGGTCGGCGAATCCGGATCCGGCAAGACGACGCTGCTCAACTGCCTGTCGACCAGATTGCTGCCGAGCTCCGGCACCGCCAGCTACCGCATGCGCGACGGCCAGTTCCGCGAGCTTTACCGCATGAGCGAGGCCGAGCGCCGCTTCCTGATGCGCACCGACTGGGGTTTTGTCCATCAGAACCCCGCCGACGGGCTGCGCATGACGGTTTCGGCCGGCGCCAATGTCGGCGAGCGGCTGATGGCGGTCGGCGACCGCCACTACGGAAAAATCCGCGCCACCGCCGTCGACTGGCTGTCGCGCGTCGAGATCGACAAGGACCGTATCGACGACGAACCGCGCGCCTTTTCCGGCGGCATGCGCCAGCGCCTGCAGATCGCCCGCAACCTCGTCACCGGGCCGCGGCTGGTGTTCATGGACGAGCCGACCGGCGGCCTCGACGTTTCCGTGCAGGCGCGCCTGCTCGACCTGTTGCGCGGCCTGGTCACCGATCTCGGT
Organism: Mesorhizobium sp. WSM4816; assembly: GCF_055811535.1. Classification (NCBI taxonomy): domain Bacteria; kingdom Pseudomonadati; phylum Pseudomonadota; class Alphaproteobacteria; order Hyphomicrobiales; family Phyllobacteriaceae; genus Mesorhizobium; species Mesorhizobium sp. WSM4816. The sequence continues at coordinate 49,508 of NZ_JBVVQR010000019.1, forward strand.
CTCGCGGCGATCGTCGTCACCCACGACCTTGCGGTGGCGCGTCTGCTGTCGCAACGCATGATGGTGATGAAGGACGGCCGCGTCGTCGAAAGCGGCCTCACCGACCGCGTGCTTGACGATCCCCGCGCGCCCTACACCCAGCTTCTCGTTTCTTCCATTCTGCAGGTGTGATCATGGCAACCCCGCTCGTCGTCTCCGATGTCGCCAAGAGCTTCACCATGCATCTGCGTGACGGCATCAGACTGCCGGTCGTCGCCGGCGTGTCGTTCTCGATCAGGAGCGGCGAATGCGCCGTGCTCGGCGGCCCCTCCGGCGCCGGCAAGAGCTCGATCCTGAAGATGCTCTACGGCAACTATGCCGTCGATGCAGGCCAGATCATCGTCCAGCACGAGGACGGGCTCATCGATCTGGCGACGGCCAGCCCACGCACCGTGCTTGCCGTGCGCCGGCTCACGATCGGCTATGTCAGCCAGTTCCTGCGCACCGTGCCGCGCGTCTCGGCGCTGGATGTCGTCGCCGAACCGCTGGTCGAGCGCGGCGAGGACCGCGAGGTCGCGCGCGGCAAGGCACGCGCCTTGCTGGCGCAGCTCAACCTGCCGGAAAAGCTCTGGGCACTGCCGCCGGCGACCTTTTCCGGCGGCGAGCAGCAGCGCGTCAACATCGCGCGCGGCTTCATCACCGAGCACCCGATCCTGCTGCTCGACGAACCGACCGCCTCGCTCGACGCCAGCAACCGTGACGTGGTGATTGCGCTGATCGCGGCCAAGAAGGCGGCCGGCGTCGCCCTGCTTGGCGTCTTCCACGATCACGACGTGCGCGAGGCAGTGGCCGACCGCGTCATCGACGTGACCGCTTTTGCCGCCGGGAAAATCGCCGCATGACCAGAAAACTGTCGGAAACGCCGCTGGTCCACGAGACAGCGGAAGTCGACAACTCGACGCTCGGCCGCTGGACCGAGATCGCCGAACGCTGCCGGCTTTCGGAAAGTACGCTCAGTGACTATTCCTACATGATGCAGGACTGCAGCGCCTGGTGCGCGACGATCGGCAAATTCGCCAACATCGCCGCCAGCGTGCGCATCAACGCCACCAACCATCCGACCTGGCGGCCAACGCTGCACCATTTCACCTATCGCGCCTCTGACTATTGGGACGACGCCGAGCACGAGAGCGAATTCTTTGCCCAGCGCCGCGCCAAACGGGTCACCATCGGCCACGACACCTGGCTTGGCCACGGCTCGACCATCCTGCCCGGCGTCAGCGTCGGCGACGGTGCGGCGGTCGGCGCCGGCGCCGTGGTGTCGAAAGACGTCGCGCCCTACACCATCGTCGGCGGCGTGCCGGCCAAACCGATCCGCGAACGCTTCGACCGCCGCACGGCGGAACGCTATCAGGCGCTTGCCTGGTGGGATTGGGACCACGCCCGCCTGCGCGCCGCGCTCGACGATTTTCGCGCGCTTTCGGCGGAAGCATTTCTGGAAAAATACGGCGGCTAGTGAATGGTGAATGGTGAATAGTGAATGGCGGCAGGGAAGCCGTTCTTGTCAGCATTCACCATTCACCATTCTCTTGATCGAACAGCGGCCGCCGGCTCGCCCCTTTCAGCCTGTGGACGGTAACAAAACTGACATCAATCCGACACCGCGGTTTCATGCGGCTGCGCTAGCCAAAGGTTAACAGACCTTCAACTGCGACTGGACTGGAACTTGCCTATGTCAGCAATCTCAGCCACGCTCGAAATCCGCGGCGTCACCCGTCGGTTTGGCAGGAACACCGCCGTCAGCAATGTCGACATCTCGATCCCGCACGGCCAGATGGTCGGCATCATCGGCCGCTCGGGCGCCGGGAAGTCGACGCTTTTGCGCATGATCAACCGCCTCATCGATCCGAGCCAGGGCTCGATTTTCTTTGACGGCGCCGAAGTCTCCAGCCTGCGCGGCTCGCTGCTCAGGCGCTGGCAGCGCGACTGCGCCATGATCTTTCAGCAATTCAACCTGGTGCCGCGTCTCGACGTGCTGACCAATGTACTGCTCGGCCGGCTCAATCACCGTTCGACCGTTGTCAATCTGCTCGGTGTCTTCTCCCGCGAGGAACGGGCCGAGGCGATCGCGGCGCTCGAGCGTCTCGACATCGCCCGCACGGCGCTGCAGCCGGCCGGCACCTTGTCCGGCGGCCAGCAGCAGCGCGTCGCGATTGCCCGCGCCATGATGCAGCAGCCGAAAGTCATCCTCGCCGACGAACCGATCGCCTCGCTCGACCCGCTCAATGCCAAGGTGGTGATGGATTCGCTGCAGGACATCAATCTGCGCGAGGGCCTCACCGTGGTCACCAATCTGCACACGCTGGATACGGCGCGCAACTATTGCAACCGCATCATCGGCATGGCCGCCGGCAAGGTGGTGTTCGACGGCCCGCCCGAAGAGCTCAATCGGGAGGCCGTGCGCATGGTCTATGGCGCCGACAGCAATGGCGGCGAAATCTCCGAGGCGATCACCTCGACCAGCGTCGCCCTCAAGCAAAAGATCGCCGCATCCGCCGGACCGCTCGAGCCGGCATTTCCCGGCTACTAGGTCGACGATCCGGCAAGTGGATACCGGTATACGAGTATACGAAAGCAGACGACGAAAGAGCGCCTGGACCGCCAGTCCGCATCAAGGCCGGGCATAAAAAAGCCCGTCAAAATTCGAACGCTGCCGGCGCGATGCCGGAACCAACAGGAGAGACGCGAAATGTTTAGAAAAATACTTTTCGGTGCCGTTTCCATCATCGCCATGGCGGTGGGCGCGGTTCAGGCACAGGATCTGAAGGAATTCCGCGTCGGCATTCTGGGCGGCGAGAACGAAGCCGACCGCCTACGCAACTACCAGTGCTTCGCCGACCACATCAAGCAAGTCCTCGGCGTCGAAAAAGTTTCGCTGTTCCCGGCCGCCGACTACGACGGCGTCATCCAGGGCCTGCTCGGCGGCACGCTCGACTTTGCCGAGCTCGGCGCTTCCGCCTATGCCAAGGTCTATCTCGAAAACAAGGACGCGGTTCAACCGATCCTGACGACGATCCAGACCGACGGCTCGACCGGCTACCGTGCGGTCATGGTCGCGCGTGCTGATTCCGGCATCAAGACGCTCGCCGACATGAAGGGCAAGAAACTCGGTTTCGCCGATCCCGATTCGACTTCTGGTTACCTGATCCCGGTCACGTCACTGCCCAAGGACATCGGCATGGATGTGAAGAGCTACTTCGCGTCGACCGGTTTCGGCGGCGGCCATGAACAACTTGTCCTTGAAGTCCTGAAGGGCACCTTCGACGCCGGCACCACCTGGGCCTCCGGCGTCGGCGACTTCAACGACGGCTACAGCTCAGGCAATCTGCGCAAGATGGTCGACAAGGGCGTCCTCAAGATGGATGACCTCGTCGAACTGTGGCAGTCGCCGCTGATCCCGAACGGCCCGCTGGTATTGCGTACGTCGATCGACGCCGGCGCCAAACAGAAGATCACCGATTTCCTGACCAAGCTCCCGGAAACCGATCCGGCCTGTTTCTCGGCAATTCAAGGCGGCGAGTACAAGGGCTATTCGCCGGTTACCCCGGAATTCTACCAGCCGATCATCGACGCCCGTAAGGCGAAGATCGGCTCGTAAGGCAAACTGCCAAAACGCCGCCGGGGCCACGTGCCGCCGGCGGCGTTGCCGCATCAGGGGCCGGGGATCTATCGATGAGTGCGACCGAAATTTACCGCGCGCCCGCGCTTTCACCGGAGGGAGCCACCGTCGAGCGGCACTGGCGCGATCTTGCCGCCCGCCGGCGCCTTTACACGATCGGCGGCCTGGTTTTCCTGTTTCTTGCACTCTCCGGCTCGCTCTGGTTCGCCAACGAAACCAACGCCGGAAAGTTCTTCGACCGCCTTCCCTACGTCGCCGACTTTTTCGCCGAATTGAAGCCGCGCGACTGGTTCGACCCGGTGCGCGCACTGTTCGACCTGCCGTCCCCCTATGACGACGGCAGCCTCAAGTTCGACTACCCGGAGGGCCGGGTCTACCTCACCCAAAGCATCTACATTCCGGAGTATTTCCACCGGATGGTCGAGACGCTGAACATCGCCCTGTTTGCGACGCTCGTAGGCTCTACATTCGGTTTCCTGCTCTGCTTCCTCGCTGCAGGCAATATCACCGCCAACCGCTGGCTCCGTTTCTTCACGCGCCGCTTCCTTGAAATTGTCCGCGCCTTTCCGGAAATTGTCATTGCCGGCTTTTTCCTGGCGATTTTCTCATTAGGGCCGATTCCGGCGATCATTGCGGTCAGCATCCATACCGTCGGCGCGCTCGGCAAAATGTTCTTCGAAGTCGTCGAAAATGCCGACATGAAGCCTGAAGAAGGCTTGCGCGCCGTGGGCGCCAACTGGGTCGAGCGGGTGTGGTTCGGCATCGTGCCTCAGGTCCTGCCCAACCTCGTCAGCTACTTCCTGCTCCGCTTCGAGATCAATGTGCGCGCTTCGACCATACTTGGCGCCGTTGGCGCCGGCGGCATCGGCGAGTCCCTGCGTCTTTCGATCGGCCGGGGCCATGAGGCCAAGACCATCGCCATCGTCTTCCTGCTGTTCTGCACGATTGTCGCCGTCGACCAGCTTTCGGCATGGCTGAGACATCGTCTTGTCGGCCGGCAGGCGTTCGCATACGGGCGCGGAGAGTAGTGCAATGAATGCTGACGCCATCAACGACATCGCCGCTCGCCATCCGGATGCTTTCCGGCGCTCGCTGTGGAAGCGCTACGCCACCCCGATCGGCATCCTTCTTTGCATTCTCTACACCTTCTATTGTTCGTGGTTCTTCTCGGTCGCCGGAGTTCTCGAAAAGGCGAACTGGAACCTTGCCGGCGCGTATCTCGCCGACTGGGTGTCTTACGAAATCCGGCCCGACATCGAATTCAAGGACAATCATCTGACAATCGACTACTCCCGCTTCTCCAAGCTGGGATCCAATCCAGATCCCGACTGGGTGGCCAAGCAGATGGCCATCATCGAGCGGCAGGTCGAGGCAGTGCCGGCACCGGCGGTCGCGACCAACAAGTCGTCGCAGGATTCGTTCATGGCGCCTGGTGCGCCAACTGCCGAGAAGCCGGCCGCCCCCTCGGGCCAATCCGCTCCTGCGGTGCCTGAAACGGTGCGCGAAAACGCCGTCGTGGCGGCGACCGTCACCCTTGGCAATGGCCAGATCGCCGTCACGCCAAACCTGGTCACCGTGACGCGCGGCGCCGAAACCGTCGTCTTTGAGATCGCCAAGGGCAGTTCTGTGACACCGCGCACACCGCTGCCTGACTGGATCGAGCAACGCAGGCCAGGCTCGACAGCCTATGTCTCGTTCGGATTTCTCGGCCGCGCTGAGGTGCAGAACGACGAGGTGGTCGCCTGGCGACGTTTCTTCGGCTGGGCCAATTTCGTGTTCGACACGAACTCGCCATTCTGGGGAAAGCCGTTCAGCGAGGTCGTTTCACTGATCGTCGCCGGGGCTCGCATCGACCCGTCGCGGTCAAACGCGGCGCTCGCCTGGGACAACATTTTGAACAACGCCGAGTGGCAGCACGGCGACGTCTGGATGAAACTCTTGCAGACCATCGTCATGGCTTTTGTCGGCACCGTGCTGGCCTCGATCGTCGCCTTTCCGCTCGCCTTCCTGGCTGCGCGCAACGTCACGCCGAGCCGCATAGCCAACCAGGTGACAAAGCGCTTCTTCGATTTCCTGCGCTCGGTCGACATGCTGATCTGGGCGCTGTTTTTTACGCGCGGCTTTGGTCCTGGGCCGCTGGCCGGCATGTCGGCTATCTTCTTCACCGACACCGGAACCCTGGGCAAACTTTATTCCGAGGCGCTGGAAAACATCGACGACAAGCAGCGCGAGGGCATCCGCTCGGTTGGCGCCACCCCGGCAATGGTGCAGCGCTACGGCGTGCTGCCCCAGGTTCTGCCGGTATTCCTCAGCCAATCCCTTTATTTCTGGGAATCCAACACTCGGTCAGCGACGATCATCGGCGCTGTCGGCGCCGGCGGCATCGGCCTGAAATTGTGGGAGGCCATGCGCACCAACACCAACTGGGCCAATGTTTTCTACATGGTTCTGCTGATTCTGCTCGTCGTTTTTATCTTCGACAGCATCTCGAGCTATCTCCGCCGCAAGCTGATGGGGACTGTCGCAAACAGCAATGATGAGCGGCGCGTTTCCGCCCGGCCGCCGGCAGTTCAGATCGCCTGAGAGGAAGGCTGCGTTCAGGCACCAGCCTTTTTCCAGCCGCTCTTGATGTGCTTGTAGCCGTCACGGTAGACGGCTTCCGGGCTTTCCGAAAAATCGCGCCAGACCTTGGTAGCCGCCGCCAATTCTTTCAGCGAGCGGCCGAAGGCCTCGATCGTCAGCCAGTCGTCATAGCCGCTCTTGCGGATGGCCGAAAACGTCTCTTGCCACGGAATATGGCCGCGCCCCGGCACGCCGCGATCATTCTCCGAAATATGGATATGGACGACATTTTTGCGGTTGCGCGTATAGGCGCCGATCGCGTCGGTCTCTTCGATATTGGCGTGGAAAGTGTCGTACATCGCCTTGATGTGCGGCCGGTCGATTGCGTCGACATGCTCTGACAGATCGTCCATCGTGTTGAGCAGATAGCATTCGAAGCGGTTGAGCGCCTCCAGCCCGATGGTGACGTTCTTGTTGCCGGCATGATCGCCGATGGCGCGTTGCGAGGCGACGGAGCGCTTTTTCTCGGCCGCCGTCGGCCCACTGCCGGAGAAGGCGCCGAGCGTCGAATGCAGCGGGCCGCTCAGCGTTTTGGCGCCAAGCGCTTGTGTGCAGTCGATCGCCCATTTCATATAGTCGATGCCGGCCTTGCGCGTTGAGGCATCGGCCGAGATCAAATTCATCGCCGGATCGCCCATCGCCGAGACGGCGGTGCGCTCTAGCCCGATGCGGTCGAGCAGCGTGCCGAGCTTCTTGTAATCGCGCGGCGTGCCGGCAAAGATCGGTATCTCGACGCCGTCGAAGCCGGTCGCCTTGATATCCCTGAGCAGCGGCTCGTGTTTCTTCGACACGGCCGTCGTCCACAAAAACATGCACATGCCGATTTTCATCGACGCCCCTCCAACATGATTTCCGGTTGTTTTCTAGAGCTTCGTCCAGGCTGCGTTCTTCTTCGACGATTTCACGCAAGCCTCGATGAAGGCCATGCCTTCGACACCGTCCTGGATGGTCGGGAAGATGACATCCTTAGCCGGCTTGCCACCCTTCCGGCGCGCCGCGCGGATGGCGCGGGCCGCCTCCTGGTAGATGTTGGCGAAGCCTTCGAGATAGCCTTCCGGATGGCCTGACGGAACGCGGCTGACGCGCCCGGCGACGGGCAGCGCGCCGGCGCCATTTCGGGTGATCAACTGCTTTGGCTGGCCGAACGGCGTGTACCAGAGGTAGTTCGGATCGGCCTGCACCCATTCAAGCCCGCCTTTCGAGCCGTAGATGCGCAGCTTCAGCCCGTTCTCGTGGCCGGGCGCCACCTGGCTCGCCCACAACATGCCCTTGGCAGGGTGCGACTTGCCGACCGGCTTGAAGCGCAGCATCACATTGACATTGTCGTCGAGTTGCCGCCCCGGCACGAAGGCGTCGAGATCGGCGGAAAGCGCATCGAGCTCAAGCCCGCAGACGAAGCGTGCGAGATTGTAGGCATGCGTGCCGATGTCGCCCAGCGCCCCGCCGGCGCCGGCCTGTTTGGGATCCGAGCGCCACGCTGCCTGCTTCTGGCCGGTGGCGGCAAGGTCCTCGGTCAGCCAGTCCTGCGGATATTCCGACTGCACGATGCGAATGTCGCCGAGCTGCCCCTTGGCTACCATCTCGCGCGCCTGCCGCACCATCGGATAGGCGGTGTAGTTGTGGGTGAGGACAAAGACCTTGCCGGTCTTTTCGACCAGTGCCGCCAGCTTCTTCGCTTCCGCCAACGTCGTCGCCAGCGGCTTGTCGCAAATGACGTGGATGCCGGCTTCGAGAAACGCCTTCGCCGCCGGCACATGCACATTGTTTGGCGTGACGATGGCCACCGCCTCGATGCCGTCCGGCCGCTTGGCCTCGGCCTTGGCCATCTCGGCGAACGAGCCGTAGCTGCGCGCCGGATCGAGCCCGAGTTCCTCGGCCGAGGCCTTGGCACGCGCCGGGTCGGATGACAGGGCACCGGCGACCAGCACGAACTCATTGTCCATGCGCGCCGCGATCCGATGCACGGCGCCGATGAAGGCGCCTTGCCCGCCGCCGACCATGCCGTAGCGGATCGGGCCGCCTCCCGTTTCCGACTTCGATGCGCCGACCATGATTTTTCTCTTTCATTGTTGCTTGCCCTCCCCCTTGCGGGGAGGGTCGACGCGTAGCGTCGGGGTGGGGTCGCCGGGCGTGGAGCACGGCATGAACCGACCCCACCCGGCCCTTCGGGCCACCCTCCCCTCGAGGGGGAGGGAAAAAAGAGTGCTAGATTCCCATCATGGCGCGCAGCACCTTTTTATCGGTCGCGCCGCCGGCGAAGTCGTCGAATGCCTTTTCCGTCACCCTGATGATGTGATGCTGGATGAAGGGCGCGCCTTCGGCCGCGCCATCCTCGGGGTGCTTCAGGCAGCACTCCCATTCCAGAACCGCCCACGAATCGTAGTCATACTGGGCGAGCTTGGAGAAGATGCCGCCGAAGTCCACCTGGCCATCGCCGAGCGAGCGGAAACGCCCGGCCCGGTTCGTCCAGCTCTGATAACCGGAATAGACGCCTTGCCGGCCGGTCGGATTGAACTCGGCATCCTTGGCGTGGAAGGCCTTGATCCGCTCGTGATAGATGTCGATGAATTCGAGATAGTCGAGCTGCTGCAGCAGGAAGTGCGACGGGTCGTAATTGATGTTGCAGCGCTTGTGGCCGCCGACCGCGTCAAGGAACATCTCGAATGTCGCACCGTCGAAGACGTCCTCGCCCGGATGGATCTCGTAGCCAACATCGACGCCATTGTCCTCATAGACGTCGAGGATCGGCTTCCAGCGCTTTCCCAGTTCGGAAAATGCTTCCTCGATCAAACCCGCCGGCCGTTGCGGCCACGGATAAAGGTAGGGAAAAGCCAACGCTCCACAAAACGACACCGACGCCTTGAGCCCGAGGTTCTTGGAAGCCTTGGCGCCGAACTTCATCTGTTCGACCGCCCATTGCTGCCTGGCCTTCGGATTGTTGTGCACCGCAGGCGGTGCGAAGCCGTCGAACTGCGCGTCATAGGCCGGATGCACCGCCACCAACTGCCCCTGCAAATGCGTCGACAGCTCGGTGATCTCGACGCCGGCATCGCTGCAGATGCCCTTCACCTCGTCGCAATAGGCCTGGGAAGACGCCGCTTTCTCGAGGTCGAACAGCCGGCTGTCCCAGGTCGGGATCTGCACGCCCTTGTAGCCCAGCCCGGCCGCCCATCTGGTGATCGACGGCAGCGAATTGAACGGTGCGGCATCGCCCGCGAACTGCGCCAGAAACAGCCCAGGACCTTTCATTGTCGACGGCATCGGCATCCTCCCTAATTATCCACGACCAAGCATAGCGCCGATTGAAAGCAGGGCCAGCCTCTTTGGTCTTTTCTCGACAGACGCTAGTGCGCACCGCCATTCTGGTATTACCAAATATGCTCATTTGGTCAAGCGCTGCCGCGCACAACCGGCGCTGCGCAAATTGCCGGTCAGCGGGCAAATATGCCAGTTTAATCAAAGAAATAATCATGGGCCGGGGCTACCTTGCAGGATTTCTTGCCGTCCCGATGAAATTGCTGTAGACCTCTTTTCACGCCCAATTGGTCGAACCAGTTACGACGAAATGCTGGAGCGCCTTGGGAGGAGCCATGCAACGCAATCTGGGGTGCGTCGCAGGCGAATTGTTACAGGCGAATTCTGGGAAGGACAGACCATGCATCTTTCGACGCACAACTGGATGCGGGCGGAACCGCTGGAAACGACGCTCAAGCGCATCAAGAAATTCGGCTATGAGTCGATCGAGATTTCCGGCGAGCCCGCGCAATACAAGACCAACGAGACGCGCGCGCTTTTGAAGGAGCACGGCATTCGCTGCTGGGGAGCGGTGACGCTGATGCTGGGCGAGCGCAATCTCGCCGCCAGGGACCAGGGCCAACGCGAGCGCTCGGTGCAGTACGTCAAGGAGGTGCTGACGATGGTCAGCGAACTCGACGGCGAGATCATCACGCTCGTTCCCGCCACCGTCGGCAAGGTGGTGCCGGACGGCACCGAGGAAGAAGAATGGAAATGGGTGGTCGACGCCACCAGGGAATGCTTTACCCATGCCAGGAAAGTGGGCGTCAAGATCGCGGTCGAGCCGCTCAACCGCTTCGAGACCTACCTGTTCAACCGCGGCGCCCAGGCACTGGCGCTGGCCGATGCGGTCAGCCCCGAATGCGGTGTCTGCCTCGACGCCTATCACCTCCATATGGAGGAGTTCAACGTCTACGATGCCATCCGGCAGGTCGGAACCCGCCTGTTCGATTTCCACGTCGCTGACAACAACCGCTTCGCCGCCGGTCTCGGACAGATCGACTGGCCGAAGATCGTCGACACCCTGAAAGAGGCCGGTTACGACGGCGCGTTGACCAATGAGTTCGTCGCTCCTGTCGACCGCACGCCGGCTGCTCCCTATCCCGACATGGTCGAACGCAACCCGGTCGACATCTCGCCGGAGCAGCTCAAATTCATCCAGGACCACGGTTCCAGCGTGCTCACGGAAAAATTCTACACCGACCAGATGCGCATCACCGCCGAAACGCTGCTGCCACTGATCAAGTAATCGATCTCTGGAAACGAGCCTTTCCGGCGGCGGCCCCTAACGGCGGCAAGGCAGAGGATGAACATGCGCATCAAGACGGTCCAAGCCTGGTGGGTCCGCATACCGATCGAAGCCGCGCGGCAGCACCGCAGCGACTTCGGTCAGGTGACGACGTTCGACGCCGCAATCCTGCGTATCGAGACCGCCGATGGGCTGGTCGGCTGGGGCGAAGGCAAGAATGCCGCCGGCAGCACCGGCAGCTATGGCGCCCTCGTCCACATGCTGAACCACGAGGTCGGCCCGCAGCTGATCGGCTGCGATCCGGCCGACATCGGGGTGATCTGGGAGATGCTCTACAATGGCGTGCGCCACGACAGCGCCGCGCAAAACGGCCACGCCATGCCGCAATTGGCGCGGCGCGGCATCAGCGTCGCCGCGATCAGCGCCGTCGATATCGCATTGTGGGATATTCTGGGCAAGTCGTTGGGGCTTCCGGTCTGGCGGCTGCTCGGCGGCCGCAAGCTTGATCGCATGCCGGCCTATGCTTCCGGCGGCTGGGCCTCCACCGAGGCAATCGGCGAGCAGTTGAAATCCTATATCGCCAAGGGCGGCTTCAAGGCGCTGAAGATGCGGATCGGCGCGATGGACGGCGCTCCGCACAATTCCGCCGCCCGCGTCCGCGCCGCAAGACAGGCGCTCGGCCCCGAAGTCGACCTGATGGTCGATGCGCACGGCACCTATACGGTGGCGGAAGCCAAACGCTTCATCCATCTCGCCGGCGATCTCGATCTGGCCTGGTTCGAGGAGCCGGTCATCGCCGACGACAAACCCGGCATGGCCGAAGTGCGGGCGTCCGGTTCCATCCCGATCGCCACCGGCGAAAGCGAAGCGACGCGCTACGCCTTCCGCGACCTCGCCACGCTCAAGGCTGCCGACATTTTCCAGCCGGACCCGGCCTTCTGCGGCGGCATCAGCGAGGCGATGAAGATCGGCACCATCGCCAGCGCCTTCAATCTGCGCTTCGCGCCGCATCTGTGGGCCGGCGCGCCTTGCTTCTTTGCCGGGCTGCATGTCTGCGCTGCTTCGCCGGCTAGCTTTACCGTCGAATATTCGCTCGGCGCCAATCCGATGATCCACGATCTGATCGAGGAGACTGTCGAAGCAAAGGACGGTATGATAGCGATCCCCGAGAAGCCTGGACTGGGATTCACCCTTTCGGAACGTTTCCTGGAGGCGCACGCGCTACGCGGCTGATCATGAAAGAAAAGAACCTTCTCGCGGAACTCGCCGCCTATCTGTTCTCGCACTCCGACAAGGCGACCGGCCGAACGCCGTCGGAGCGTGAACTGGCGGAGCATTTCGCCGTCAGCCGCGGCCAGATCCGCGAGGCGCTGGCCATCCTCGAAGCCATGCGCATCGTCGAGCGCCGAGCCAAGTCCGGCATCTACATCGAGACCAAGCAGGCCAGCGTCGAGGCGATGGCGCTTTTTGCCAAGGCCGGCCTGCCGCTCGATCCGATCCAGATCTACGAGACCGTCGAGTTGCGCAAGATCCACGAGATCAAGGCTGCCGAGCTTGCCTGCTCGCGCGCCACCGAGGAAAATTTCGAGCGGCTGCGCGAAATCCTGAAGGCTTCGGAAGACCGTATTGCGGCGGGCGAGGGCCTCGCCAAGGAGGACCGCGAATTTCACCTTGAGATCGTGCGGGCAACCAAGAACAGCGTTTTTCACAACATATGCAGCCTCTATTACTTGATGGGCGAGCAACGCCTGCCGATCTACTTCAACGATCCCGAACGCAGCATGCGCTCGCATGCCGAGCACATCCAGATCTACGAGGCGCTGCTGCGCCGCGACGGCAACCTCGCCCAGGCGCTGATGAGCGCCCATCTGCAAGGCGCGGAAAGCTACTGGAAAGGCCTGATCGAGGGCGGTGGGGCAGAACCTGACAGCCCAGCGCTCGAACCGGTCTGACATGCCTAAGATCCTGACGACACACACGCTGCACCCGCGCGCCTCCGCCATGCTGACCGACGCCGGCGAACTCGTCGTCGCCTCCGCCCTCGATGCCGATACGCTGGCGACTGAGGCGAGGGACGCCGATATCATCATCGTTCGCGCGCCACTGCCATCAGCGCTTTTCGAGGGGGCGACGAAGCTCCGGGCCGCAATTCGCCACGGCGCCGGGCTCGACATGGTTCCCATGGAAGCCGCCACGGCAGCCGGCGTGCTGGTGGCAAACGTGCCGGCGGTCAATGCGCGCTCGGTCGCCGAATACGTGATGTTCGCGGCGCTGGCACTGCTGCGGCGCTTCCGCATGGTGGACCGCGACCTGCGGTCGAAGGGTTGGCTGGCCGGCCGCGACCACACCATTCTCGCCAGCGAACTCGCCGGCAAGACCATCGGCATTGTCGGATTCGGCGCCATCGGACAGGCAGTCGGCCATATCGCGGCACATGGTTTCAAGCTGAACGTGGCGGCGACGACGCGCAGCAGGAGGCCGGCGCCGGACAGGGTGGGGTTCCTGTCGATCGACGCGCTGGTCGAGCAGAGCGACATCATCGTTCTGTGCTGCCCGCTGACAGCGGAGACGCGCGGCCTGATCAACCGCGAGCGCATCGGTCGAATGAAGCCGCACGCGCTGCTGATCAATATTTCGCGCGGACCGGTGATCGACGACGAGGCGCTGATCGAAGCCCTGCAGAAGGACCGTATCGGCGGTGCCGCGCTCGATGTCTTTGCAACGCAGCCGCTGCCGCCCAATCACCCCTATTTCGGCTTCGACAATGTCATTGTCACGCCCCATATGGCCGGCATCACCGAGCAGTCGATGATGCGCATGGGCGTCGGTTCGGCTGATGAAACCTTGCTGGTTCTGGCCAACAAATTGCCGATCAATCTGCGCAATCCCGAAGTGGTTGAGCACTACCGGCGGCGGTTCCCGGCCGACGCGTAGCGCTACCGCCGTTTCGCCCAATTTCTGCAGGACGCTGCTCCCCATGCTCGTTTTTCGCCGCACGCCGCTGCTTGTTGCGATCGTTTCGATCTGCGTCCTGCCCCTCGGTCGCTGCGGCCGAGAGCAATCACGTCTATTGCGACAACAGCCTGCGGTGCGTGATGGCGCCCTGTCCGTCGAACAGCGCGCTCGACCTTGCCACGGGCAAGATCATCAAGGGCGTGTCGATCGACATCGAGGAACTGCCGCCGCAGGACAAGGCACCCGATCTTTCGGACAAGCTCTACGCCGGCAAGGTCGTCGTTGTTGGCTCCATCGAGAACCGAACCCAGACCCTCAACGGCAAGCAATACACTCTGCCATGGCTGGTCGCGACCGGTATCGAACGCGCGTCCAGGGACAGCGAACGCGGCCACTGTTCGTCGCAATAACGTTCACATCTTCAACGGCCAAGCAGTGCCTCGACTCCCGCCGCGATGCGCAGGAGCCGCTGGTCGTCGCCGTGGCGCGCCACCAGCATCAGCCCGGCCGGGCGCGCCATTCCCGGCATCGGCAGCGAGATCGCGCAGAGGTCGAACTGGTTGGCGACCTGCGTGTTGCGCAGCAGAAGGCCTTCCGTACGCTCACACAGAGCTTCGTCGCTGGTCATCGACACGATGGTCGGCGCGGTGACCGGCGTGGTCGGCAGGGCCAGCACATCGACAGACGCCAGCCGCTGGTCCGTGGCGGCGACAAGCGCCGTGCGGCGGCGGATTGCCCTTATATAGGCCGTGGCCGGAACGGCGGCGGCGCGCGACAACGGCTCGCTCACCCGCGGATCGACCGGCGTCGTCGGACCTGTCGCCAGCCAATCTGCATGGACCGCGGCGCCCTCCATTGCCGCAATCGAGGCCCGCCTGGTTGCCGCGCGCAAATCGGCGAGGAGGTCGTCGATGGGCAGATCGGCGAGGCGTGCACCGGCGAGTTCAAGCTTGCGAGCACATCGCTCGAACGCCGCCGCGACCTCTTCTTCGATATCCTCGAAGAGCAGGCCGTGGGGAACGCCGATGCGCAGTCCGGCAAACCGAAGCGGAACCAGAGCCACAGGCTGCTCGCCCGCCATCACCGCATCGGCTGCCGCACATTCGGCGACGGTGCGTGCGAGCGGGCCGATAGAGTCGAGCGTGTGGGACAGCGGGAAGACGCCATCGCGCGGTACCCGCCGCGTCGTCGGCTTGAAGCCGACGACACCGTTCAGCGCCGCCGGAATACGCACCGAGCCGCCGGTGTCGGAACCGATCGAGATTTCGCTTGTGCCTTCGGCAACGGAAACACCGGCGCCGGAGGAAGAGCCACCTGCGATCCGGCCGGCGTCGGTCGCATTGCCGGGCGTGCCGTAATGCGGGTTGACGCCGATTGCGGTGAAGGCGAATTCGGTCATGTTGGTCTTGCCGATGATCACCGCGCCCGCTTGCCGCAGCCGCCGCACGATGACGGCATCCCGCAGCGCCGGCGCTGCGGTCCTGAGCAACAACGAACCGGCCGTGGTCGGCTCGCCGGCGACATCGAACAGGTCCTTGATCGACAGAATTGTTCCGTCGAGCGGCCCGAGCGTCACGCCGGCTCTGCGCCTGGCATCGGCGGCGTCGGCTGCTGCTCGTGCGGCTTCCGGATAGAGTTTTACGAACACGCTTTCATTGTCGGCGCGGACGGCGAGACGCGAAAGGACGGCTTCGAGGCGGTCGCGGGCTGATTGCATGGCACAGTCTACTTTTTTATTGTCGCCCGAACAGCCCAGCACACTGACGTCGATGGCTCTAGCGATAGCCAGTCGCATCGGCTGGTTTGCCGGCGTCCTGAACCTCGGGAACGTAGCGCCACGCGTCAGGCCGCGAGCCGTCGAGATCGGTAAAGCCGTAGACCTGCGCCAGCCCGCCACTCGACAGCGACTGTCCGTTCCAGCGCGAACGATCCGGGTCCGCCGCAAGCGCCGCCACTGCGCGCCCGATAAAGCGCGGGGTCTCGGAAATGACGAAATGCGGCACTTTTGCTGTCGCATCACGCCAGTTGTCCTCGGTCACCCCGAAAGCTTCCAACATCATTTCCGAACGCAGCCAGCCGGGTGTCAGCGAAATCGAGGTGGCGCCGTGCGGGGCGAGGTCCTTGGCATGGGCCCAGGCCATACGGGTCACCGACACTTTGGCGAGGTCATAGAACGGTGAGAGCCGATAATGCTCGGCATTATACTCCGCGGTGCCGTCGGTGACTTCGACCAGCAGGCCGCCCGGGCGCTCGATCAGAAGCTGCAGCGCGTAATGCGCGGTGATCAGATGCGTGTCGATGCCCAGCCGCAACATGCGCAAACCATTGGTGAGATCATGTTTCCAGATCGGCTTGTTCCATTCGAACAGTTTCTCGCCGCCCCAAATGTCGTTGACCAGCACATCGAGGCGGCCCTGCTCGGCACGTATCCGGTCGACCAGCTTGCGCACGTCTTCGGCAACCAGATGGTCGACTTGCACAGCGATGCCATGGCCGCCTTGCGCTGAAACAAGCTCCGCCGTTTCTTCGATCGTTTCCGGTCGGGCGTATTCGGACTGATGCGCGCGTGTCGTCCGCCCGGTGACGTAGACCGTCGCGCCCGCGGCACCCAGTTCGACAGCAATGCCTCTCCCCGCACCGCGCGTGGCGCCAGCGACCAAAGCGACCTTTCCCTCAAACGTCATTGAACCTCCCCGGACTCTGACCAACCAATGCTCTGACCAACCAATGCTGGCCTTCTTCAATGTTAAGGTATATAAATGATCATTCGGTTATAAATGGATGTCAAGATGCCTCGGCAAAAAACGCAATCCGACGAGGACGTGCTGGAAGCGGCGCACCGGCTGATCCACAGGCATGGCCCGGAGGCACTCACATTTGAACGGCTGTCCCAAACTTGCGGGCTCTCCGGCTCGACCCTGGTGCAGCGTTTCAAGAACAAGGCCACGCTCAGGCAAAGAACCTTGCTGCAGGCATGGGACAGGCTGGACGCGAAGACGACAAAGCTCGCAGACGCGACGCCGAGGACCCCTTTTGGCGCTATCGAATTGCTGGTGGCGCTGTCACGCGACTATGGCGGCATCGAATCCTATGCCGAGGGCCTGCTCGTCCTGCGCGAAGATCTGCGCGATCCGGTGCTTCGTGCGCGGGGGGCGTCGTGGAAGGCATCCCTGTGCAACATCCTCGACTCTTGCTTTGCCTCTGTCGTCGACACGCCGTTGGACATCGGCCTGCTGATGGCATCGCACTGGCAAGGCTCGCTGCTTTGGTGGAGCTTCGACCCGAAAGTCGAAGTTGCAACCTATGTCGAAGACAGTCTGGGCCGTTTCGTCGCCGCAATCGCCACGGCCCGAAAGCCATAACGTCTTCGGGCCATTTGTTGGAGGCTTCCTACGTGCTTAGGTTGCGCTTCTCGGGCCAAGCAAAAACGCCGCCAAGGCCGCCAGCAACGTCGCGATCCCGCAATAGGCGAAAGCGCTGGCAACGCCGGCATTGTCGACCAGCAGGCCGCCGAAAACGGCGCCCAGTGCGATCGCCACCTGGAATGTGGCGACCATCAGCCCGCCGGCGCTTTCAGCCTGGTCGGGAGCGGCTCGCACCAGCCAGGTCTGCAGCCCGACCGGCACCGCGCCAAAGGCAAAACCCCAGGCGGCCACCGCTATCGCCGCCACCGCGGGCGAAGCGCCGATGGTCAGCAGCAGAAGTGCCGCGACCGCAATCAGCAGCGGCGCCAGGCCCACCGCGGTCTTGAGGCTTCGTTCAGCCATGAACCCGCCGGCAAAGTTGCCGAAGAAGCCACCGATGCCGTAGGCGAGCAGCACAAGCGAGATTGTCTCGATGTCCAGCGCGGGCACCTTCTCGAGAAACGGGCGGACATAGGTGAAGCCGGCAAAATGTCCCGAGGCGACCAGCAGGACCACCAGGAGCGCAACCCTGATCATCGGCCGCTTTATTACCTCCAGCAAGGTCCGAAAGCTTGCCACGCCCGCCGGCGGCAGCTTCGGAAGGGTGGCGATTTGCACCAGCAGCGCCAGGGCGCCGACAACAGCTGCGATCATGAAGGCCGTTCGCCATCCCCAGATGTCGCCGACATAGGCACCGACCGGGGCCGCACAGACGGTCGCCACCGAAACGCCGGTGAGGATGATCGACATGGCGCGCGGCATCAGCCGCATCGGGACAAGCCGCATCGCCATGGCCGCCGACATCGACCAGAAGCCGCCGAGGCTGATCCCGAGCATGATGCGGGCGATCAGAAGCACGGGAAGCGAGGACGCAAACGCCGCCAACAGGTTCGACAGGATCAGCAGCACGCTCAGTCCCCACATGACGAGCCTGCGGTCCAGCCGTTTGGTGACGATGGCCATGGTCGGAGCGGCTATCGCGCCGACAACGGCGGTTGCCGTCACCGCTTGGCCGGCGGTGCCTTCGGTCACACCGAGATCCTGCGCCAGCGGCGTCAACAGGCTGGCAGGCAGGAATTCCGCGGTCACCAGCCCAAACACACCGAGCGCGAGAGATATGACCGCTCCCCACGCCGGCTCGGCTCGTTCATCGGTTTCCGCCGGATCGAGAACGGCTGACATGACGCCTGTCGCGGGTTCGGTCATGATGGGATCTCCGATCTGGTTGCAGGCAACATTTGGCTGCAGTGCAACATAGGGAGTGACCGCCTGGAGTTTCCATGCTAGAAACACCATCATGCTTGACCATTCGTCCAAAATTCCGGTCACCGGCGATCCGCTGACAGACATATTGCGCGGGTTGCGGCTCGACGGCGTCGAATATGGCCGCTGTGAAATGCAGGAGCCCTGGGGCCTCCAGTTTCCGGCCCAGACGGCGGCGCGGTTTCACTTCATCGGCCGCACAGGATGCTGGTTGCTGCAGCCGTCCGGCGAATGGATCGAGCTCAAGGCGGGCGACGCGGTGCTGCTGCCGCGCGGCGCGGCACACGTCCTGGCGAGCGAGCCGGGCACCGAGGCTTCGCCGATCCAGGGCTACGAGGTCGCCGAGGTCTGCAAGAACGTTTACTGCCTGTCCAACGAAGGCTGTCGGCCGGGGACGCTGCTGTTTTTCGGCAGCATGTATTTTAATCTCGACGGTTTGCACCCATTGCTCGGCATGATGCCTGACGTGATGCGCGCGCACGAGTTGGAAGCCTATGAACCTGGTATCCCGCATCTGCTGGAGGCCATGGCCCGCGAGGTGACAATGGAGCGCGTCGGCTCCGGCGGCATTCTGGCACGGCTGGCCGATGTGCTGGCCGCCACCGTCATCCGCTCGTGGGTCGAGCGCGGCTGCGGCGACTCGTCCGGATGGATTGCGGCAGTGAGGGATCGCGAGATCGGCCGCGTGCTGGCCGCGATCCACCTCGAACCGGACCGCGACTGGACGGTGGAAGCCCTGGCCAGGATGATGGGCGCCTCGCGATCAGGCTTCGCCGAACGCTTCGCGACGATCGTCGGCGAAACGCCGGCCAAATATGTCACCCAGGTGAGAATGCACCAGGCACGGCAATGGCTGGTCCGCGACCGGTTGAAGATTTCCGTCGTCGCCGCGCGCCTGGGTTATGAATCCGACGCGTCGTTCAGCCGGGCGTTCAAGCGCGTCATCGGATCGGCTCCCAGCCATTTCCGGGCCGAGGAACAGGCAGAGACCCGCCAAGCCGGCTAAACCTGGCCACAGGCTTCAAGCCCGCCTGGCATCCTCCCGCCCAACAGACGCGCATTTTTGCGCGACGCGCTTTAGCCTGCGTGACGAAGGCTTATCCCGGTACCCTTGTCGAACAGCACCACCTTGTCCGGATCCCAGGCAAAGCGCACCGGCTGCTCGATCTCGACATCGGTTCTGGCCGGCACCGTGGCCCGCAACATGGCGTCGCCGACCCGCAGCGTCAGGATCTTTTCGACGCCATGGTTCTCGACATCATGGACGCGCGCTTCCACCGGCGCCCCGCTCTCGAGATAGAGATCCTCGGGACGAATACCGAAGACGAGCGAGCGACCGTCGGTCTCGCCGCTCGTCCTGGCCCCCCCTGCAAAAGGCAGTTCGAAATTCAGCGGTGCCATCACCGCGCGGCCGTTGACGAGCTTGCCGTCGATGAGGTTCATCGGCGGCGAGCCGACGAAGCTCGCCACATAGGTGTCGCGCGGATTGTTGTAGATCTCATAGGGCGTGCCGGTCTGGACGATGCGGCCATGGTTGAGCACGCCAACCTTGTCGCCCATCGACATCGCCTCGATTTGATCGTGCGTGACGAACAGGAAGGTCTGACCAAGGTTCATCTGGATGTTCTTCAGCTCGGTGCGCAGCGCCTCGCGCAACTTGGCATCGAGCGCCGACAACGGCTCATCCATCAGGAACACGCGCGGCTTCCTGACGATGGCGCGACCAATCGAGACGCGCTGCATCTCGCCGCCAGAGAGGCGATCCGTCTTGCGGTCGAGCAGATGCTCGATACGCAAGGTCTTGGCAACGCGGTCGACACGCCTCTTGATCTCGTCGGGCTCGATGCGGCGGATTTTCGGCTTCAGCGGGAATTCGAGATTTTCGCGCACCGTGTACCGCGGATAGAGCGAGTATTGCTGCAGAACCAGCGCCACGTCGCGCTCGGCCGCACCCCAGTCAGCGACATCAGCGCCGTCGATGAATATCTGCCCTTCGTCCGGTTTTTCCAGGCCGGCGATCATGCGCAGCGTCGTCGTCTTGCCGGCGCCGGTCTCGCCGAGCAGCACGAAGAACTCGCCGTCGGCAATGTCGAGATTGAGCCCGGTCAATGCGGTGTGATTGCCGAATGCCTTTGAGATGTTCTTGAGCTGGATATGGGCCATCAGAGTCTCACCCCCAGCGAATTGCCGCTTGCCGTGTCGAAGAAATGCGCCTGCGCCGGGTCGAGCTTGGCGAAGACCTGGACCCCCGCCTTGCCGACGAAACCGGAACGGGTTCGGGCGCGCAACATCTGTGTCCCGACCTTGAGGTCGACAATGTCGTAGGAGCCAAGCGGTTCGATGATGTGCGCCTCGACCGGCAGATAACCGTCCGCCGGCTCGCGCGAGACTATCACACCTTCGGGGCGAATGCCGAGTGAGAGGCGGTCCTGCCCGACGTTCGCGGCGTCGAGCTGGCCGACCAGTTCGGCCGGGAAAACGAACCCTTCCGCGGCACCGTCGACGGTGACCCTGGCGCCGGAACCGTTCATGGTCACCGCTGCGTTGGCGACGTTCATCACGGGCGAGCCAACGAATTGCGCGACGAACAAATTGGCCGGGCGCGTATACACTTCCGATGGGCTGCCTACCTGCTGCAGAACGCCCTCATGCATGATGACGATGCGGTCGGCAAGGCTCATCGCCTCGATCTGGTCGTGCGTGACGTAGATGGTGGTTGAGCCCTGCTTGATGTGCAGCCGCTTGATCTCCGCGCGCATCTCCTCGCGCAGCTTGGCGTCGAGCGCGCCGATCGGCTCGTCCATCAGCATCGCCTTCGGCCGCCGCACCAGCGCCCGGCCGATTGCCACGCGCTGCATGTCGCCACCCGACAGCGCCGACGGCTTCTTGCCGAGCAGATCGTTGATCTGCAGCACTTTGGCGACCGAGCGCACCTCGCCGTCGATCTCCGACTTGCTCTTGCGCATGGCGCGTAACGGAAAAGCGATGTTCTCGTAGACGCTCATATGCGGATAGAGCGAGAACGACTGGAAAACCATGGCGATGTCGCGGTCGGCAGCTTTGAGATGCTGGACCGGCTTGCCGTCGATGAGGACATCGCCGCCGTCGATCGTCTCCAGCCCGGCGATGGCGCGAAGCGTCGTCGTCTTGCCGCAGCCCGACTGGCCGAGCAGCACGATGAACTCGTTGTCGTCGATCTTGAGGTTGAGGTCCTTGATGACCTGGACGGCGCCGAAGAATTTCTGGACGCCACGAAGCTCGATCTGGGTCATGCGTGACCTTCTTTTTCCGGCGCGCCGGTCGCCTGCGGCTTCTGCCTTGGGCCGACCCAGCCGGTGATCATGAACGTCAGCAGCCCGACGATGATGATCGTCGGCCCGTAACGGTGCAGGAAGAGGTTCCACGGCTGGCAGAGCGCGATGATGCCGCACACCATCACGATCTCGGCCGTGCGCTGGATTGTAGCATGGCGGATCATTTGCGGATCGCTCCGAAGGACATGCCGCGCAGGAGGTGGTTGCGCAACAGGAAGGTGAAGATGGCGACAGGCAGCAGGAACAGGAAGGTTCCGGCGGCAATCACCGTCCAATCCGACAGGCCGGAACCGACTTGGCTTGGAATGAAGGGCGGCGCCGTCTGGGCCCGCCGGTTGGTCATGATCAGCGCGAAGGCATATTCGTTCCATGCGGTGATGAAGCAGAACACGGCGGTGGCGGCGATGCCGGTGGCCGCCTCCGGCAGCACGATCCTGAAGAAGGCCTCCATGCGCGTATAGCCGTCGACGAGGGCCGCCTCCTCGTACTCCTTCGGAATTTCGTCCATGAACCCCTTCATCAGCCATACCGAGAAGCTGAGGTTGAAGGCGGTGTAGAGGATGATCAGGCCCCAATGCGTGTCGTTGAGGCCGACTGCCCGGTACATCAGGAACATCGGGATCGCTACCACCACCGGCGGCAGCATGCGCGTCGACAGGATGAAGAAGAGCAGGTCCTGTTCCCCCTTTATCTTGAAGCGCGAGAACCCGTAAGCCGTGAAGGTGCCCATGCCGACGGCAAGGATCGTCGAGGTGATGGCCACGATCAGCGAATTCATGAAGCGGCTCGGATAACCGGACCACTGCACCTCGCCCTTGCCCGAGCGCACCACCTTCTCGCCGCCGTCAAACACCAGTCGCTCCCACCACGGGGCGGCGGCGTATTGTTCCGGCGTCGGCGCAGTGCGCAGTTGCGAGCGCTTGGTGAACAGCTTGACGAAGGGCGATATCTCCGGCTGGAAGACCACCGTCGGCGGGATGGTGGTGGCAAGGTTGCGCGGCTTGAACGCCGTCGAGGCTATCCAGTAGATCGGCGCCAGAAAGATGATCGTGACGATCAGCACGCCGACGATGGCGAGCTTGTTGAGCGAACGCTCGGCAGAGGTGGTGACAGCGGCCATGCTAGCGCTCCTTCACCTTGTTCAGGTATTTGACGTAGATGTTGGTGATCGCCAGGATCATGATCAGCACGATGTAGGCGAGCGCGCAGGAGCGCCCGGTCTGCCATTCCTGGAACGCCATCTTGTAGAGCCGGATCGAGATCACCTCGGTGGTTGGCTGGCTGGTCAGGATGTAGGCAAGATCGAAGGTCTTGAACGCCTCCATAGTGCGAAAGATGATCGCGATCATCAGGATCGGCGCGACCAAGGGCAGCGTAATGCGAAAGAACGTATAGAACGAGCCGGCGCGGTCGATCGCGGCCGCCTCGTAGAGGTGCTTCGGCACCGCCGACAGGCCGGCGAGCGACAGCAGCATGACGAAGGGCGACCACATCCAGATGTCGGTGATGGCAACCGCGTAGAGCGCCATGTCGGGGTTGGACAGCCACTCGAAGGAGCCGAGGCCGAGCGTATAGTTGATGATGCCGAAGGACGGATCGTAGAGCAGTTTCCAGAACAGGCCGACGACAGCCATCGACAGCATCATCGGCAACAGCAGCAGCGTCGTCAGCAGGCCCTTCAACGGGATATCCCGGTTGAGCAGCAACGCCACGCCGAAGCCGACGATGACCTGGCCGACCACGGAGACGATGACATATTTGGCGGTGATGGCGAAATTCGACCAGATGAACGGGTCGTTGAGCAACTCGCGGTAATTCTGCAGTCCGACGAAAGTGGCGGCGGCGGGGCTCGACGCGCGAAAGTCGGTGAACGAATAGCCGAGCGAATAGAGCAATGGAAAGATGTTGAAGACGATCAGGAAAACGATCGTCGGAATGATGAAGAGATTGCGGATCGTAAGGTCGCTCATACCGCGGGCGGCGGAACGCGACTTGGGATCCAGCGTGGTCATGACTGCAGTGGCCAAGGGCCGTTCCTCCGGAAAAGAAAACGGAAGGGGCGGGCTCCCGCCCCCTCCGAGCGTTAGTGCCGTTTACTTCACGCGGTTGTATTTCTTGAACGTCGCGTTCCAGTCCGCGGCGAGCGCATCGAGCACTTCCTTGGCCGTGCCCTGATTGCCGGTGATGTACGGATAGACGCGTTGGTTCATCTGGATGAGCAGCTCGGCATATTCCGGCGTCGCCCAGAAGTCCTTCACCTTGAACATGGTTTCGTAGAAGGCCTTGTTGTAAGGCGTGGCGTTCTGGAATTCAGGCGACTCGAGCACCTTGGCGCTTGCCGTGTAACCGCCGAGTTCCGCCCATTTCTTCTGCGTCTCGTCCTTGATGAACCATTCCAGGAACTTCATCGCCTCTTCCTGATTCTGCGAATAGGAGATGACGGAGATGCCCTGGCCGCCGAGCGCGGCGAACTGGTCGCCGTTCGGTCCTGGAGGGTTGGCGAAGAAGCCGGTGACCTTGGCATTCGGGTTGGAGGCTTCGTTGATCAACGCCGGGAAGAAGGCGAAGTAGTTCATGCTCATCGCCGCCAGGTTCTCAGTGATCGCCTGGTTGTCCTCGATGAAGAAGCTCTTGGCCCAACCAGGAGGGGTGAAGGAATAGAGCTCCTTGTAGGCCTCGAGCGCCTTGACGTTCTGCTCGGAGTTGATGATCCCGTCGACCTTGTAAGTGGAATAGTCGCCTAGTTCGCCGCCGAAGGAGAAGATGGCGTTCTCGACGCCCATCACCAGAGCATCGTACGAGTTATCGGTGTAGATGGCGACGCCGTAGCGCTTCTCGTCGGGACGGTGGAAGAATTCGGCGATGTCGCGCAGCTGCTTCCAGTCCTTCGGCACGCCGAGGTCGTAGCCGTACTTGGCTTTGAAGGCTTCCATCTCCTTCGGGTCTTCGAACCAGTCCTTGCGATAGGACCAGCCGACCGCGTCGCCCTCGGCCGGTATCGACCAGTATTTGCCGGAGTTGGACGGATATTCGGCGTAGTATTTCACCGTTGCCGGCGCCATCACTTCCTTCAGATTGTGCTTGTTGAAGAAGTCGGTGAGGTCGACATAGTGGCCGGCCTCGGAGGCCGCGCCAATCCACTGCGAATCGCCGACGACCATGTCGTAGGCGCTGCCCTTGGCGTTGAACTCGGTGAACGCCTTGGTCTGGAAATCCGGCCACGGCGTCGTCTCGACCGTGACTTTCACGCCGCTCTCGGCCTCGTAAAGGTTGACGAGTTCCTGCAAATAGTTCGCCGGATCCCACTCAGCCCAGAAGATGGTGAGTTCCTTATCCTGCGCGTAGACGGACGTTCCGCAGGCGAGCACTAAGCCGATACCAGCAAGCATGCTGGTCATTGTCTTGCGCATGATGATTTCCTCCCTTGTGCGCATTCTACCGTATCATCCGAGCCGGCGGCGAGGCCGGCCCTGGTAGTTCCTTCCGTGATGGCGCCGTTCCGGTTTTCGAGCCTCCTCGCCCAACCGGAAATGGATCGCAGCCCTCACTTTCGACCCGCTATATTGTCCTGATCTGGTATTACCAATTTCGGACGCACGTCAAGCTCTTTCTTGGACGATGGCAGGGCCTCAAACAAGCAGATTCCAGCAACATCTGTCTGTTTTTCTTAAATTTTCCTACTCGTTGATACGCAAGACCCTTGTTCGCGCTACGGAACGCCGACTATTGTCAGTAGTAGGCATCCCCATCTGGTCGAACCAGATCGATACTATTCCGCAGCTGTCGCCGGCGCAGGTCTGTTTCCTCCAGCCATCGATTCCATCACTGCAGCCCGCACCAGGGCGCCGGCTGCCCATTGAGCTACCGACATCATCTTGCGGCTGTCCAGTCCCCATATATCCTTCAGCACGATCAGCACTTCGACTCCGAAGGTCAACGACAGGGCCTGT
The DNA here is from genome assembly GCF_055811535.1 of Mesorhizobium sp. WSM4816. Lineage (NCBI taxonomy): Bacteria > Pseudomonadati > Pseudomonadota > Alphaproteobacteria > Hyphomicrobiales > Phyllobacteriaceae > Mesorhizobium > Mesorhizobium sp. WSM4816. Next base: position 75,217 of record NZ_JBVVQR010000019.1, read on the forward strand.
GCCAGGCGCTTGAATTCACGTGGCGGCAGCCGGCTCTTGAGCGGTGCGATCGCGTCCTTGAGCAGGTCGATGCGATGGCCGCGCGTGAAGGCCGGTTCGCCGCCCAGCGTGCCGGCCTGCTGCCGCGCCCACTGTTCGAGCGACAGTTTTAGCGCTGCCTTGAACGTCGCCTCGAAGGCTTCGATGCGCGGCATGGCCGTGTCGAACAGTTCGGCGACGCGGCGCTCGGGATCGGCCGAGGCCGATTTCCAGGTGAGGATCGGCCCCAGCCCTTCATCGACCACCGCCTGCACCAGCGCCGCCTGGCTTGGAAAATACCGATAGGCGGTGGCGCGGGAGACTTCCGCCGCTTCGGCGACCTCGCTGACCGAAGGCGTGGCGCCCGCCTGCATCAGCCGTGTCGCCGTAGCCAGCATCAGCCGCCTTGTGCGGGCGCGCGGCCCGCGCGCTGCTGCAGAACCGGCATCGTCGGGCACTGCGGCTGGTTGACGTGAGACATTCATGTCAATATGATACGCACGTCTCAAAAAATTGCAATGGCCTTTCGCGCTGCCGAACGGCCGCGCAAAAGAGGGGCAGGCGGCGACGCCGAGTGCGCCTTGAACCGGGGAAACGCAATGAAGCGCGTCTATGTGCTGGGCACCGCCGACACCAAGGGTGAAGAACTCGCCTTTCTGGCCGATGCGGTCGCCGCCACCGGTGCTGCTGTCGCCCGCGTCGATGTTGGTACGCGCAAGGCGACCGTGCCGGTCGATGTCCCGGCCGAAGAGGTCGCCGGCCACCATCCCGACGGCAGCAGCGCCGTGCTGGGCGGCGACGACCGCGGCACCGCGGTGGCGGCAATGGCCATCGCCTTCACCCGGTTTGTCCAGTCGCGCACCGATATAGCAGGCATGATCGGTATCGGTGGTGGTGGCGGCACTTCGATCATCACATCAGGCATGCGCGCGCTGCCGCTCGGCCTGCCCAAGATCATGGTCTCGACGCTCGCCTCGGGCGACACCGCGCCTTATGTCGATGTCTCCGACATCGTCATGATGCCGTCGGTGACCGACATGGCCGGCTTGAACCGGCTGTCTCGCGTGGTGCTGCACAACGCTGCCCAGGCGATAGCAGCCACGTCTGCAAAACCGGCGCCGCCGCCCGACGGCAAACCATCGATCGGGCTCACCATGTTCGGCGTGACCACGCCGTGCGTGACTTCGATCGCCGACGAGCTTCGTTCGACCTATGACTGCATGGTCTTCCATGCCACCGGCACCGGCGGCCGCACCATGGAGAAGCTGGCCGACAGCGGCTTGCTGTCCGGCGTCATCGACATCACGACGACAGAAGTCTGCGACCTCCTGTTTGGCGGCGTTTTGCCGGCAACCGAAGACCGTTTCGGCGCGATCGCCCGCACCAGGCTGCCCTATGTCGGCTCGGTCGGCGCGCTCGATATGGTGAATTTCTGGGCGCCGCCGACCATTCCGGAACGCTATAGCGGACGGCAGTTTTACGAGCACAATCCGAACGTGACGCTGATGCGCACGACGCCTGACGAAAGCCGCAGGATCGGCGAATGGATCGGCGAGAGACTGAGCCTCTGCGAGGGACCCGTCCGGTTCCTCATTCCCGAAAAAGGCGTTTCGGCGCTCGACATCGAAGGCGGCGCCTTCTTCGACCCTGAAGCCGATGCAGCACTCTTCGAGGCCATCGAGCGCACGATCATGCCGGACAACACACGTCGCGTGATCCGCTTGCCGCTGCACATCAACGATCCCGAATTCGCCAAGGCTGCGGTAGCGGCTTTCCTCGACAACGCCAGACAGTGAGAGACGAAGTAATGCCCGCCATACCGCGCAAGAAGATCCTGGAAAAGTTCCGCAAGATGATTGCCGGCGGCGTGCCGATCGTCGGCGGCGGCGCCGGCACCGGGCTGTCGGCCAAGGCCGAGGAGGCCGGCGGCATCGACCTGATCATCATCTACAATTCCGGCCGCTACCGCATGGCCGGCCGCGGCTCGGCTGCCGGCCTGCTCGCCTATGGCAACGCCAACGAGATCGTCAAGGAAATGGCCTACGAGGTGCTGCCGGTGGTGAAGAAGACGCCGGTGCTGGCCGGCGTCAACGGCACCGATCCCTTCGTCATCATGCCGCTGCTGCTGGCCGAGCTGAAGACGATGGGTTTTTCCGGCGTGCAGAACTTTCCGACCATCGGCCTGTTCGACGGCCAGATGCGGCAGAGTTTCGAGGAAACCGGCATGGGCTTCGGGCTCGAGGTGGACATGATCGCCGCGGCACACGAACTCGATCTGCTGACGACGCCCTATGTATTCAACCCCGATGAGGCGCGCGCCATGACCAAGGCCGGCGCCGACATCGTCGTCGCTCATATGGGGGTGACCACCGGCGGCTCGATCGGTGCGACATCGGCCAAATCGCTCGACGACTGCGTGACGGAGATCGACGCCATCGCTGAAGCGGCGCGTGCCGTGCGCAAGGATGTCATCCTGCTTTGCCATGGCGGGCCGATCTCGATGCCGGACGATGCCCGCTACATTCTCGAACGCTGCAAGGGCCTGCACGGCTTTTACGGGGCAAGCTCGATGGAGCGGCTGCCGGCGGAAGCGGCGATCGCCAGGCAGACTGCCGATTTCAAGGCGGTCTCGCTGGAGCAGCGGACCCAAAAGTCGGAACCGGTTTTGGGAAAATCCGATGCGCAAACGAAAAAAAGCGGCGCCAAGACGACCGCGAAGAAAAAGAAGGGATGAGACGATGACCGACAAGAGCAAGGTGTTTGTCTACCCGAAGGATGTCAGCGCCTTCGGCTTCGACTGGGGCAGGCTGTCGTTGACGGTGGCTCCCGAAGTGAACGGCGCTGCGCGCTTTTCCGGTGGCGTCGTCGACCTTCCGTCCGGCAAAGGCCACACACGCCACAATCATCCGGGTGCGGAAGAGATCATCTTCGTCATATCAGGCAATGGCGAGCAGATGGTCGAGGACGAGGACGGCAATCCGGTCGTCGAGAAGGTTGGCCCCGGCTGCACCATCTATGTGCCGGAAAGCCGCTTCCACTCGACACTGAACACCGGCGATGCGCCCATGCAGCTTTTCGTCGTCTATTCGCCGGCCGGGCCGGAGTTGGCGCTGCGCGACCTGCCGGATTTCAGGCTGCTGCCGCCGGGCGAGAAGTGATCTCTGCACACCCGCCTCCTTGTTTGCGGCAGGGCTAATCGCATTTGTAGTTGCCCCCTCATCCGGCCGCTTCGCGGCCACCTTCTCCCGAGGGGAGAAGAGGTAGACGCCGTCGCTGGCGATCTCCTCTCCCTTCGGGGAGAGGTCGGATTGTCCCGAATTGCCCTTTGCAATTCGGTTGGCAATCCGGGTGAGGGGGCAGCGCCTTCATTGCAGTGCTGTCAAACTCCACCCCGGTTCCAGCCCCGGCTCCGATCGCCGAACATCACGTAGCCAGTCTCGGTGACCGCCAGCGTGTCCTCGAGCTTGATGAAGCCGCGCGTCGGGTGCAGCATCGTCGTCTCGACCGAGAGCACCATGTTTTTCTCCAGCGGTTTTTCGGCATAGGTGCCCTCATAGGTCACCGGATGGTTGGTCATCAGGAACGGCGCCTCATGGGTGATCAGCCCCATGCCGTGGGCGAAGAAATCGGTGTAGGGCGCGACCTTTGACGCTTTCAGCACGCCTTCTGCGTGAGAAATCATGTCACCACCCAGCGTGCCGGCACTGACCTTGGAAAAGGCCGCCTGCTGCACCGCCTCGACTTCGGCCAACAGATCCTCGAGTTCGGCATCCGGCTCGCCCAAAATGCCCATGCGGCAGAGGTCGCCGATATAGCCGTGGTAATTGCCGCCGGAATCGATCGACATCACCTCGCCCTTCTTCCAGGCCTGCGGCGAGCCGGCGCGGTTGTGGCTGGAGCCGAGCGTCAGCAGGCAATATTCGAAATGCGCGCCGCGATTGGTCTCCTCGCGCCGCAGCTGCTCGATGATCTCGGTCTTGGTCGTGCCTTCGCGCGCCCAGGCAATGGTCGCCAGCATGGAATCGGTGATCAGTTCGGAGGCGATGCGCAACTTCTCCAGCTCCGCATCCGTCTTGATCGCCCGCATCCGCTCCAGCATATCGGTCGCATCGATCAGCCTGGCATCCGGCAGCGCCTTGCGGATCAGCGTGTAGGCATCCGACGGCAGGAAAGCCGGCTCGATGCCGATGCGGGCGTTGCCCTTGCCGATTTTCACCAGGTGCTCGACCGCGAGATTGGCGGCGTCGAGCGTGCCCCAGCAGGCGGCGTGGAAGGTCGGCGTCCAGAACGGGTTGTTCTGGTGCTCGGCGCCCTCCATACGGTTGCCGATATAGGCGGCGTGGTCCGGGCCGCCCTTCTCATAGACGACAACAGGCAGATAGCGGCTGTGGCCGATCGCATCCATGGCAGCGAAGAAGATGAACTTGTAGCCGCCAAGCAAATATTGCGTGTTGTGCTTGGAGGTGGCGAGCAGCACATCGATGCCGGCTTCCTCCATCAGCCGATCGACCCTGGCATGATCGAACGGGATGGTGCTGACGGCATTCTGACCCGGGGCGATGTTCATCTTTTTCTCTCCCTGAATTCCCTGGCCGGCCGATCAATTGCGGCAGTCTCTGGTCCTACCAGAAAAAGTCGGACCGAACCGCTTTCTGTAACTGGTCCAGCGGACGAAAATTTCAAAGCCACATGAGGATGCGCCAAATCCGTCTCTGGCGAAACCCTCGGCAAGGCTCATAATCACCCTTGCAAGGATGCCGTCCGGCGTCCGAGGGTAGTGGCCACCCGGCCGAGTGGCTGAGAGGGACGGAGTTCGATCATGTCAGAGGTCACAATTTCCAGACGCGGCGTGCTTGCCGGTTCGGCACTCCTGCTGGCTTCGACGGCGCTGCCGACGATCGGCTGGGCACAGACGCCGAAGAAAGGCGGGCGGCTGGTCGTCGCCGCCGATTCCGAGCCGCGCAACCTCAACCCGGCGATCGTCGCGTCCAACGGCGTCTTCTTCATTTCGAGCAAGATTGTGGAACCGCTGGCCGAGGCGTCCTTTGACGGCAAGGACGGGCTCGACCCGCGCCTGGCGACAAGCTGGGAGGGCGCCGCGGACGGCTTGTCGGTAACGTTCAAATTGCGCGAGGGCGTCAAATGGCATGACGGCAAACCCTTCACCTCCGCCGACGTCGCGTTCTCGGCGCTGCAGATCTGGAAGCCGCTGCAGAATCTCGGCCGCACCGTGTTCAAGGATCTGGAGGCGGTCGACACGCCAGACGAACTGACGGCGGTTTTCAAATTCGCCAAACCAACACCATTCCAGCTGATCCGCAACGCCTTGCCGGCGCTGACCAGCGTGGTACCGAAGCACATCTACGAGACGGGAAAGATCGAGGAGAACCCGGCCAACAACGCCCCGATCGGCACCGGCCCGTTCAAATTCGCCGAACACAAGCCAGGCGAATATTACCGGCTGGAGAAGAATGGCGACTATTGGGGCAAGGGCCAACCTTACCTCGACGAGATCATCTATCAGGTGCTGCCCGACCGCACCTCGGCGGCAAGCGCGCTCGAGGCCGAAGAGATCCAGCTCGCCGCCTTTTCCGCGGTGCCGCTGGCCGATCTCGACCGCATCTCAAAAGTGCCTGGCCTCAAGGTGATCACCAAGGGTTATGAGGCGCTGACTTATCAGCTCGTCGTCGAGATCAACCATCGCCGCAAGGAACTGGCCGACCTGAAGGTGCGCCAGGCGATCGCCCACGCCATCGACAAGGATTTCGTCGTCAAGACGGTGTTCCTCGGCTACGCCGCCACCGCCACCGGCCCGGTGCCGAAAAACGATCCGCAGTTCTATACGGCCGATGTGCCGACCTATGCCTTCGACGTGGCCAAGGCCAATGCCCTGCTCGACGAAGCCGGCTACAGCAAGGGTGACGACGGCAAGCGCTTTTCGCTGAAGCTGCTGCCGGCGCCCTATTTCAACGAGACCAGGCAGTTCGGCGACTATCTGCGCCAGGCGCTCGCCGCCATCGGCATCGACGCCCAGCTGGTCAACAACGACTCGGCCGCGCATATCAAGGCGGTCTACACCGACCATGCCTTCGACCTTGCGGTCGGGCCGCCGGTGTTCCGCGGCGATCCGGCAATTTCGACCACCATCCTGGTGCAGAGCGGCATCCCGGACGGGGTGCCGTTCTCCAACCAGGGCGGCTACAAGAACGACGAACTCGACGCCCTCATCGCCAAGGCGTCGGAGACGCTCGACCCCGCCGCGCGGACGGAACTTTACAATGAGTTTCAGAAAAAGGTCGCAGCCGACCTGCCGCTGATCAATGTCGCCGAATGGAGCTTCATCAGCGTTGTCAGGGACACGGTGGGGAATGTCGCCAACAACCCGCGCTGGGCGGTGTCGAACTGGGCGGACACCTATTTGGAATTGTGACACACTCGCGCGGATGAAAATTCGCAGCGAAGTCTGTGTGGAAACTTGGTCAAATGCCGAGTTCCTTCGCACCCCCCTCTGTCCTGCCGGACATCTCCCCCGCAAGGGGGGAGATTGGCTGGCCGCAACGTCGGCTCGTTTGCCTGCTGCGTTGAAGATTGGCGAAATCGCCGATGACATCCGATCTCCCCCCTTGCGGGGGAGATGTCCGGCAGGACAGAGGGGGGTGCCTGGGCGGGGCATTTCTCACGATCGGCACATCGCCAAGCAGCCGGCGCCGCCATGACCCGCGCGCTTCTCCTCCTTCGCCGTCGCCTCGTCGGCAGCGTCTTCGTGCTGCTGATTGTCGTGATCGGCACTTTCCTTTTGCTGGAAGCCGCCCCCGGCGACGCGGTCGACGCCTATATCGCCTCGACCGGCGGTGACGCCGGCATGATCGAATTGCTGCGTCATCGCTGGGGCCTCGACCAAACGGCGCTGACGCGGCTGGCCAACTATCTCTGGGCGCTGCTGCATCTCGACCTCGGCCAGTCGGTGACGTTCTCGCGGCCAATCCGCGACGTCATCCTCGAACGCCTGCCCAACACGCTGCTGTTGATGGGCAGCGCCACCGCGCTCTCCTTCGGGCTCGGCTCGGCGCTCGGCATCTATGCCGGCGCCAGGCCCGGCGGCTTTCGCGACCGCTTGCTGTCGATCGGCTCGCTGGCGCTCTATGCCGTTCCCGGCTTCTGGCTCGGGCTGGTGCTGATCATCGTCTTTGCCGTCGACCTGCGCTGGTTCCCGATCGGCGGCATCGAGAGCATCGCGTCGGGCAAGACCGGACTTGACCGCGCGGCCGATATCACCCGCCATCTCGTGCTGCCGGTGTCGGCACTCGGCTTCATCTATCTGGCACTCTATCTGCGCATGATGCGCGCCGGCATGGCCGAGGTCTGGCGGCAGGATTTTGTCCTCGCCGCCCGCGCCAAGGGGCTCTCCCGCCGCCGCATCGTGCTCGCCCACGTCGCCCGCAACGCGCTGTTGCCGCTGGTCACCATGCTCGGCCTGCAATCGGCGCAGATGCTCGGCGGCAGCGTCGTCATCGAAAGCGTCTTTTCCGTTCCCGGGATCGGCCGGCTGGCGCAGGAGGCGGTGGCAGCGCGCGACACGCCGCTGCTGCTCGGCATCATCCTGGTCAGCGCCGTTCTGGTCATCATTATCAACCTTCTTGTCGACATCGCCTACGCCTTCCTCGATCCGCGCGTCGGCGCCAGCGAGGCCAGCGCGTGAGCCCGCTTCGCCGCTTTCTTCGCACGCCGGAAGCGGCCGCCGGCGCGATCATCCTGGTAGCGCTGTTCGCCATGGCGCTGACAGCGCCTTTGTTCTTTCCCGGCGATCCGCAAGCCATTGCCGGGCCGGCATTGCTGCCGCCCTTACAGGACTGGTCGCTGCCGCTCGGCACCGACCGGCTCGGCCGCGACGTGCTGGCCGCGCTTCTTCACGGCGCCCGTACCTCGCTGGCGGTCGGGCTGGCGGCAGCGGCAGCAGCCCTTGCCGTCGGCGCGATAGTCGGCACGCTGGCCGGCTTTGCCGGCGGTCTCGTCGACGAGGTGCTGATGCGCATTACCGACGCCTTCCAGACCGTGCCGAGCTTCCTGCTGGCGCTGGCTTTCGTCAGCGTCGTCGGGCCGTCGCTCGGCGTCGTCGTTGCGGCGATCGCGCTCGGCGCCTGGACGGGGCCGGCGCGCGTTGCGCGCGCCGAAGTGCTGTCGATCCGCGAGCGCGATTTTGTCGCCGGCGCCCGCGTCATCGGCATGCATCCGCTGGAGATCGCCTTTCGCGAAGTGCTGCCCAACGCATTGCCGCCGGTGCTGGCGCTGTCGTCGGTGATCGTCGCCGCGGCGATCCTCACCGAGGCGGCACTTTCGTTTCTCGGCCTCGGCGACCCCAACCGCGTCACCTGGGGCGGCATGATCGCCGAGGGTCGCGCCGTGCTGCGCACCGCGCCCTTTCTGTCGATCATTCCGGGCGTGGCACTCGTGCTGACCGTGCTCGGCGTCTACCTCGCCGGCGAAGGCGTCGTCGAAACGGCTGCGGTGAGAAGGAGCCTGTCGTGACGACGCTGCTTTCGATCCGCGATTTGACGGTGACCTATCGCCGCGACGGCAGCGAGGTCGCGGCGCTGAACCATGTCAGCCTCGATGTCGACGCCGGCGAGCGCTTCGCCATCATTGGCGAGAGCGGCTCGGGCAAGAGCACTCTGGCGCTGGCCATTGCCGGGCTGCTGCAGGGTTCTTCCAAGGTTGGAGGCTCGATCGAGTGGTTTTTGCCATTGTCGCCCTTTGGTGCCAAGGCACCCCCCTCTGTGCGGGGGGGCGGGGGGGGGGGGGGGGGGGGGGGGGGTGGAGGGGGGGGGGGGGGGGAAAAAAACCCCCCCCCCCCCACCCCCCCCCCCCCCGGGGCGGGCGGTGGG
>NZ_JBVVQR010000019.1:84126-96644 GCF_055811535.1 Mesorhizobium sp. WSM4816
GGCGGTTGGGGGTGTTTTTTCTTTTGGCCCCCTTTGGCCCCCTCCCCCCCCCCCCTCCCCCCCCGTATTTGGCCCGCCCGCACAGAGGGGGGTCTCACAGAACGCAAGCCTCTAAAATCCGCCGCCAAACCCAGCCACACCCCCCTCGGTGGCCGCGATATCGGCTTCGTCTTCCAGGACCCGTCGGCCAGCCTCGATCCGGTAATGGCGGTTGGCGAGCAGATCGCGGAAGTCGCGCACACGCATCTCGGTCTTACTTGGTCGCAATCCTATGCCAAGGCAAAAACCCTGCTCGAACGCGTCCGCCTGCCCGACCCGGACGCCGCCTTGCGCGCCTACCCGCACCAGCTTTCCGGCGGCCAGAAGCAGCGCGTGGCGATTGCCACGGCGATTGCGGCCGGTCCGAAACTGCTGATCGCCGATGAGGCGACCAGCGCGCTCGACACCATCGTGCAGGCCGAGATCGTCGGGCTGATCCGGCAATTGGTGGCCGAGGACGGCATGACGCTGCTGTTCGTCAGCCACGACATCGCGCTAGCCGCCGAGCTGGCCGAGCGCATCGCCGTGTTCCGGCACGGCGAGCTGGTCGAGCTCGGCGCGACGGCGCAGATCGTCGCCAGCCCGCACCACGCCTACACAAGAGCGCTGCTCGACGCCCATCTCGGCCTCGACGCCGAACCGCTGCTGCGGCAGGCGGGAGCGTTGCGGTGAGCAGCCCATTGCTGGCCGTTTCCGGCCTGACCAAACGATATCGCCGCGGCGGCAAGACGTTCGCCGCCGTCGATGACATTTCCTTTCACATCGAGGCCGGCGAGACGCTGGCGCTGGCCGGCCCTTCCGGCAGCGGCAAGTCGACGGTCGCGCGGCTGCTGCTGCGGCTGATCGAACCGGACGCCGGCCGTATCGAGTTTGAAGGTGGCGATTTCCTGTCCCTGAACGGCGCTGCCTTGCGCGCACGGCGCGCGCGTTTGCAAATGGTCTTCCAGGACCCGCTCGCCGCCTTCAATCCGCGCGCCAGCGTCGCGCGTGTGCTTGACGATCCCTTGCGCATCCATGGCATCGCAGCCCGATCAGAACGCCCGCGCCGCATCGCCACTCTGCTCGAGCGCGTCGGCCTGAGCGCTGATCTCGCCGCTCGCGCCATCCACGAGATCTCGGGCGGCCAGCGCCAGCGCATCGCGATCGCTCGCGCCATCGCCACAAACCCGTCGCTGATCATCCTCGACGAGGCAGTGTCCGCGCTCGACGTATCGGTGCGCCGGCAGATCCTGCAATTGCTGCTCGATCTGCAACGCGAGCAACGGATCGCCTATCTGTTCATTTCGCATGATCTCGGCGTCATCAGCGCCATCGCCCATCGTGTCGTCATTCTCGATGCCGGCCGCGTCGCCGAAAGCGGCAACGCCCGCGCGGTCATCGGTGCCCCACAGTCGGCGATCGGCAAGGCGCTGGTGGCGGCAGCGCCAAGACTGAACAGGACCGGCACGCAGGGCGCAGCGGACCGTTAGTAACCCAGCGCGCAACCATCCTTGCGTGGATCGGACGCGCCGGTAAGCGTGCCCTTGTCCCAGTCGATCAGCACCAGCTGGCCGCCGCCATGCGGCTCGGTTGGGATGGACACGTCGTGGCCGCGCTCGCGCAGGCCGGCGATCGCCTCGGCCGGAACGCCACGCTCCGCCTCCACAGTGTTTTGTCGGTAAAACACGCGTGGCGCATCGAGCGCCTCCTGCGGGTCCATGCCGAAATCGATCATGTTGGTGAGCAAATGGACATGGCCGAACGGCTGGTAGCCGCCGCCCATCACGCCGAACGGCATCACCGCCCTGCCCTTGGCTGTCACCATGCCCGGCATGATGGTGTGCATCGGGCGTTTCCCCGGTGCGATGCGGTTTGGATGGTCTGCGGCCAGGCGGAAGCTGCTGCCGCGATTCTGCAGGACGACGCCGGTCCTGGGGCCGACCACGCCGCTGCCGAACGAACCAAAGGTCGAGTTGATGAAGCTGACCGCATTACGGTCGCGGTCGACCACGGAGATGTAAACGGTATCGCTCGGCTGAAGCTCCAGGCGTGGCAGATGCGTCATTGCACGCGCCGGATCGATCTCGGCGCGAAGCTGGTCGGCATGGGAACTGGACAACAATTGCTCGACGGGGACATGGACCTGGTTCTGGTCGCCGATGAAATTGTCGCGGTCCTGATAGGCAAGCCGCCCCGCCTCGATCTCGAGATGAAAGCGCTCGGCGCCGTTCGGTTCCAGCGAGCCGAGCGAGAAGCCCGACAGCACATTCAGCATGATCAGTGCCGTCAGCCCCTGGTTGTTCGGCGGCATCTGATGGATGTCGTAGCCCCGGTAGGATGTGCCGACGGGACTGACATAGTCGCCCTTCGTCGCCGAAAAATCCTCGAGGCCATGCAGCCCGCCAAGCGCGCGCAGACGCGACACTATGTCGTCGGCGACCTCGCCATCGTAAAAGCCGGCACGGCCACGGCGCGAGACAATGCGCAGGGTCTCGGCCAGTTGCGGCTGCCGGTGCAGCTCGCCGGCCAGCGGCGCCTTTCCATCCGGCAGAAATATCCGCGCCGCATGTTCGTCGGCGGCCAGCAATCCGGCACTTTCAGCCCAGTCGAAGGCCACGCGGTCTTGGACGACATAACCCTGTTCGGCGTAATGTATGGCCGGTGCGAGCGCGGCGTCGATGCCCTTCCTGCCATGATCCTCGAGCAGCCGGCACCACGCGTCGACGGCGCCCGGCACGGTGACCGCGTGCGGACCGGACTCAGGCAGTTCGTCGAGCCCCTTGTCAAGATACCACTGCGCCTCTGCTGCTGCCGGAGCGCGGCCGGAGCCGTTGAAGGCCAGAACCTCGTCTTGACCGTTGGGACAATAGAGGACGAAACAGTCGCCGCCGATACCCGTCGATTGCGGCTCGACCACCGCCTGCACCGCCGCCGCGCACACGGCTGCGTCCATTGCATTGCCGCCCGACCGCAGCATCTCGATCGCCGCCAGCGTTGCCAGCGGGTGCGATGTCGCGGCCATCGCTTCCGTCGCACGAACCGGCGACCGTCCGGGGAGTTGGAAATCACGCATGCAGTTCAATAGCCTCCGACCAACCGGATGTGAACTGGCAACAGCAGCCAAAGGGCTGCGCCACCGAAAGCAGCACGAACGACGGAACGATCACCATGGCAGCGCTCAACCCTCGGAAGCTGCCGATCTCAATCAGCGAATCTGAAACCGTCCGTGGTGTAATCGGGGTAGGCATCCAGACTGTCGAAAAGCTCTGCCAGGTCAGGGGTATCCGCCAATATTCCGGACAAGACCAGCGCGGTCGCCACGCCGGCACCAATTCCACCGGCGACATCGTGTTCGACGCTGTCGCCGACACAGACCACGCTGCTGCGGTCCGGGTTGCCCGCCAGCGCCAGCGCGGCGTCGAAGATCGGCGTGTAGGGCTTGCCGATGCGGGTGACGCTGCCGCCGAGGCTCTCGTAGAGATCCGCAAGCTGGCCGGCGCCAAAGCGAGGCCCCACTGCCGTCAGCATGATCTTGTCGGGATTGGTGCAGAAGCACGGCACCTGCCGCATCGCTGCCGGCGCAAAAAGCCGGCGATAGTGCTCGATATCGTAATGGTCGCCCTCACTGGCGGCGATCAGCACCAGCTCGGCATCGTCGCCGCCCCCGGTCAACACGAAAGGCAGGCCTTCAATCGCCGAGCGGTCGCGCTCGCGGCTGATCAGCAGGCACTTTGTGTTTTGGCGTAGCTTTCCGGATATCGCCATTTCGTGGAAGGACCGCCACGCGATCTCGCCGGAAGAGACAAATTGATCCCAGCTTCCTGGTTCGAAGCCGAGCTTCAGCAAGCGGGCCTCATTGGGCCGCGCCCGCCTGCCGGAATTCGAGACCAGCACGATCGTCCTGCCGGCGCGCTTCAGCGCCGACAACGCCTCCACGGCGCCCGGATAGGGGTTTGTGCCGTCGTGCAGCACGCCGAACTGATCGAGCAGGAACACCTGATAGCGCTCGACCAGCGCTCCGATGCCGTCGAGATGGTCGACTGGTTTCGTGCTCACAACAGCCCCGCTGCGATTGCGCCCATCAGCGCCAGCCGCGCCGTGCCGGCGGCCGCCTCGTCCGAAAGCGCCGGCAGAAAATCGACACCCAGCTTGCGCTGCCGGATCGCGGTCCAGGCGGCGTTTGCCGCACCGCCGCCGACGCTCCTGATCGACGTCAATCGGGGGGTGCCGAGTTCGGCAAGCCGGCGATAGCCGAGCGCCTCGATCGCCGCAATGCCCTCGAACATCGCTTTCAGATAGTCGGCGTCGTCCGCCGGCCGCGGCGTCAGGCGTGGCGGCAAATCAGGATCGGCGATCGGAAAGCGTTCGCCAACCGCGGGAAGCGGATAATAGTCGAGACCGGTCCCGGTCATAGGGTCGATCACCGCACTCAATTCGATGATGCGCGCGAGAGAAAAATGCTGCGCCAGCACCTTGCCGCCCGAATTCGACGCACCACCCGCCAAATAGGCATCTCCCAGCCGGTGGCTGTAGATGCCGAACTGCGGCGCCGAGATCGGCCGGTCGGAGAGTATCTTGATGGTCAGCGAGGACCCCAGCGCGGTGACGCCGTCGCCAACTGCCGCAGCCCCCGTCGCCAGGAACGACGCGCAGCCATCCGTCGTGCCGGCGACCACGGCGACGTCGCGCGCCAGGCCGAACCGGTCCGCTGCGCTCGCGGTGAGCGTTCCCGTGACGTCGCCCGGCTTGACGACACGAGGAAGAAATTCCATGCGCATGCCGGTCGCCGCGATCCAGTCCGGCCAGCGGCGGGCCTCGACATCGTAGCCGGTCTTCAGGGCATTGTTCTCGTCGCTGATGTCGAAGCGGCCGGAAAACTGTCCGGCGATCCAGTCGGCCTGATGCAGCACCGCGGCGACGCCGGGCAGGCGCAGGAACGACAGCGCCTTGGCGAGACCGGACGTCGGCCCACGGGCTGCGCTCGCGGCCGGCGCCTCGCGCGCGATCACCGCCAGAATGGCGTCGTCGTCGGCCTTGTCGCTGTACATCAACGGCTCGGCCAGCGGCCGCCCGGCGCCGTCGACCGGCAGCAGCGTGCCCGAAGTGCCGTCGACGGCGATCGACCGGACCGCCGCGCGATCGATCCCGGAAAGCAGTCCCGTCAGCGCCGCGCCGACCGCTGACCACCATACGGACGGGTCGCGGGCGTTCTGGCCAAATCTGTCGAGTGGAACGGCGGAACGCGCGGCAATCGAAAAGTCCGGCCGCATGGCGACGGCGCGGGCGCCTGATGTGCCGATGTCGATACCGATCGAAAGCGGGCCAATTGGACGCGCCATGTCAGCCGCCGGCTGCATTGAGTTTCTGGCGATACTGCTCGGCGTCCCAGTTGATCAGTTCGTCGTTCTCGGCTGATGTCAGATAGTTCAGCTTCGCTGCGACGTCGACCCGCGCCGTCACGTCGGCGAGGCAGCGTTGCATGGCATTGGCGCCGGCTTTGGCGCCGGCACTGGCGTCGCCGCGCATCAGCACGCCAAGCCCGGGAAACAGGATCGCCACCGGTGCCGTGCCGCACCGTTCGGTGACACGCATCACGTCCTCACCGGGCCTCGCCACGACCGAACCCTGGCCGAGAAAGATGACGTGATCGGGATAGAGGCTGCCTCCCGACGCCATGCGGCAGCTTTCAGGATCGATCGCGACGGCATGCGCTTCGCCATCCGCCGGCAGCCTGTAGCCGCTGCGTGCGATGAGCGTCGTCAATGCGACAACGTTGGGCTCCGCCACCTTACGGGGCGGCCGCGCCAGAAGTCGTGTGACGCGACGCAGCAGCGCCTCGGCGCCTGCGACGGTCTCGGCTGCGACGACCAGGCCATGGTTGGCAAGGATCAGCACATCGACACCGGGCCGAAGGCGCTCGGCAATTTCCTGGGCAAGCGGCAAGCCGGGCCGGCGATAGGGAACATACGCCCATTCGAGGCCATCCAGGCGCTTGGCGACTTGAGCCTCGCAGTCGGCCTGCACGGCAAGCGAAATGGTATCGACGCAGTGGACATGCAGAACGACGCGCTGCGGCATCAGCGCGTGAACCGTGGTCTCGATCGAAGGACGCAGCTTGCGGGCGTTGAGCGCCTCGATGGCGAAACCCTGTGGCTGATCGGCGGCCGGGTCGCGCTGTTCGACAGCCCTGAGCAGCGGCGGGATCGCCACCGGGACCATGATGTCCTCGGCGAGCGCGTCCTTCAACCAGGTGCCGGAAGCCTTGATCCAGAGCGTGTCGCCGGCTTTCAGCGACGTGTTGCCGCCCGCGGCCTGGGTCAAGTGCGGGTCGCGCCCGATGCTGGCCGAAAGCGACCGCAAAGCAGCCAATTCCTGCGCATCCGCATTGATTGCCATCGAAACTCCTTCACAAACCGGCCGCCTAGGCCACGGCTTTGGATCCCGGTAGCCGGGACAGACGAGTGACGCTGGTATTGCAGATGCGAGTAAGTTACGTCAAGAGTGATCTTGTCCCACCAAATCGAGCTTGCAATCTGATCCGTGCTGAGTAACTTACACCAATTGCCGTGGCAAAATGGCATTTCGGGAGGGTATCCGTTGAGCGACTCCGGCCGCCAGCGTCAGATCATCGAGCTGTTGCGGGATCGCCCCTTCGCCTCGGTGCGCGAGTTGCAGGAGCGCCTCAGTGTCTCGGCGGCGACTGTGCGGCGCGATATCGACAAGATCGACGAGGCCGGCGAAGCACGCAAGGTCTATGGCGGCATCTCGGCGCTCGATGGCGCTGCGCAGGCGGGCGTCGCCTATGCCCGGCCCTACGACGAGAACCGCGATCTCGCGGTCGAAGCCAAGCGGCAGATCGCCGCTCTCGCGGCGACCATGGTGCGCGATGGCGACGCCGTCATCGTGCATGGCGGTTCGACCTGCTTCCATCTCGGCGTAAAGCTCGCCGACCGCAACATCCGGCTCTATACCAACTCGATGCCGCTCATCGCCTATTTGAGCGACCACGGCCATTGCAGCCTGACCGTTGCCGGCGGCGAACTGCATCGCGAGCCTGGCATCATCCATTCGCTCACCCAGACGGTGCCTTTCTACGCATCGAAGTTCTTTCTTGGTGCGCAGGGCATCGGCCCGGAGGGCGTGCTGGAATCGCATCCGCTGCTGGTCCGCTCCATCGCCGAGCTCAGCCTGTGCGCCGACCAGATCGTGGTGCTGGCCGACAGCCGCAAATTGTCCATCCATGCGCGCAATGTCGCGCTGCCCTTGTCGCGCATAGGCACGCTGGTGACCGACGACGGCCTGTCCGATGCCGACGCAGGCATGCTCGAAAACGCCGGCGTCATGGTACGGATCGCCTCTGCCTCGGGAGCCGTCCAGTGAAGGTGGCTGTCCTCGACTTCGGCAAGACCAACTCGAAGCTGTTCGTCTTCGGCCAGGACGGGCAGATTCTGGGTGAGCGCCGGACCCAGCCGAACTGGACGCGCGAAGGCGGCTTCAGTGTGCTCGACGAAGCAGCGCTTCACGATTGGGCGGCGCGCGCCGTCGGCGAAGCGGTCGTTCATGGCATAGAGGACTTGATGGTTTCGGGCCATGGCTGCACCTTTGCCTTGGTCGACGATGCGGCGCTGACGCATCCGATACTCGACTACGAGCAGGAGCCACCGGCCGAGATTGCCGCGCAGATCGATCGCCGCATTCCGGATTTTGCCGAGACCTTCTCGCCGCGCCTGCCGCTCGGCTTCAACTATGGTCGCCACATGCTGTGGCTGAAGACGGTGCAACCAAGCGTGTTCGCCGCCAAATCGATCCTCGGTTATCCCCAATACTGGAGCTGGCGCTTTGGCGGCCGGGCGGTTTCGGAGGTGTCCTATCTCGGCTGCCACTCGCATCTGTGGGCGCCGCGCAAGCGCGATTTCTCCACGCTGGTCGACGCCGAGGGATGGCGCGGCCAGATGCCCGCCTTCGAGCGTGCCGGCGCGGTCATCGGCGAGCAGCGCTTCGGCGAGGCGGCGCGGCCGATCGCCATCCACAACGGTGTCCATGACAGCAATGCGGCGCTCCATGCCTATCGCCGGCAGGCGCTTGGGCCGGTCACCGTCGTCTCGACCGGCACCTGGGTCGTGGTGCTCAATCCGGACTGCCCGCTCGACGCGCTCGATCGCGACCGTGACATGCTGGTTAATGTCGATGTCGATGGCGGCCCGGTGCCGACCATCCGCTTCATGGGCGGCCGCGAATTCGCGACGATCAGCGCCGGCTGGCAGGGCGCAATCGACCGCTCCACAGTACAGCAGGTGATCGGCGCCGGCATCATGGCGCTGCCGAGCTTCGCGCCAGGTGGGCCGATGCCTGGCCATCGCGGCGAACTGGTCGGGCGCGCACCCACCGCGGAGGAGCGCGCGGCCGTGGCGCTGCTCTACGTCGCGCTGATGGTCGATCTGTGTCTCGACCTGATCCATTCGAACGACACGGTGATCGTCGATGGCGGGCTGAACAGTGGCGGCCTGCTTGCCAGCCTGCTGGCGCAGCTGCGTCCCGGCCAGGCCTTCATGCAGGGCGCCACGCTGGAGGGCAGCGCCACCGGAGCGGCGGCTCTGGCCTTCGAGAGTGTTGGACGCGAATTTGCCGCCGAGGCGCCGGAGCCGGTACGCGCCTCGAGCTTCACCGGGCTTGCCTTCTATCGCGATAGCTGGCGCGGTCTCGCCGCCGACCGAGGCGTCGCTGATGCCGCAGCGGGAGGCGCGCGATGACCGCCGCTGCCCGGATCGAAACCGTGCGCCAGCCGGTGCTGGAGATGCGGCACATCTCCAAGACGTTCGGCCCGATTCGCGCCTTGCAGGACGTATCGCTGACCGTCCACGCCGGTGACCTGCACGCGCTGATGGGCGAAAACGGCGCCGGCAAGTCGACGCTGATGAAGGTGCTGTCCGGCGCCTATCGGCCTGATGCCGGCGGCGAGATTCTGATCGACGGCACACCGGTCGCGACCGGCGACCCGATCAAGGCACGCGCCAACGGCATTGCCGTCATCTATCAGGAGCTGTCGCTGGCGCCCAACCTGACGGTCGCGCAGAACATCTTCCTCGGCAACGAGCCGAGACGGTTCGGCATCGTCGACCGCGACCAGTGCAATCGGCGCGCCAAGGAGATCATCGCACGGCTCGGCGTTTCCTTCTCGGCGCGCGCCTCGGTCTCCAGCCTGTCGCTTAGCGAACGCCAGATGGTCGAAATCGCCCGCGCGCTGTCGACCAGCGCGCGCATCATCGTCATGGACGAGCCGACCACCTCGCTGACCTCGCGCGAGACCGACAGGCTGTTCGAGGTGATTGCGACGCTGAAGGCGCAGGGCATCGCCATCATCTACATCAGTCACCGCATGGAAGAGGTCTACCAGCTTGCCGACCGCGTCAGCGTGCTGCGCGACAGCGGCTATGTCGGCACGCTCGAACGCGCCGATCTGAACGCCTCGCGCCTCGTCTCGATGATGGTTGGCCGTGACCTGTCCGCCTTCTACAAGAAGGATCACCGCCCGCCGGACAGCAAGCGCGCGATCGCACTGTCGGTGCGCGACATGTCGGACGGCAATCTCCTGAAAGGCTGCTCCTTCGACCTGCACAAGGGCGAAGTCTTGGCGCTGGCGGGCCTGGTCGGCTCCGGCCGCACCGAACTCGCGCGGCTGATTTTCGGCGCCGACAGGCACACATCAGGCACGCTGGAACTCGACGGCAATCCAATAGCCATCGGCTCACCGCGCGAGGCGCTGGATGCCGGCATCGCCTATCTTACCGAAGACCGCAAGGAACTCGGCCTGTTCCTCGACATGTCGATTTCCGACAATATCAGCATGGGCGTGCTCGCCAGGGACGCGCAGGCCGGCGGCCTGCGCGACTTCGCCACGGCCGAAAGACGCGCCGCCAGGGCCGTTTCCGACCTCTCCATCCGCAGCAGGTCGGTGCAGGCCAATGCCGGCTCGCTGTCAGGCGGCAACCAGCAGAAGGTGCTGCTCGCCCGCCTGCTCGAAACCGAGCCGCGGGTCCTCATCCTCGACGAACCGACCCGCGGCGTCGATGTCGGGGCGAAGTCGGAAATTTACCGGCTGATCGATGATCTTGCCAAAAAGGGCATCGCCATCCTGATGATCTCCAGCGAACTGCCGGAGGTGATCGGCGTCGCCGACCGCGTGCTGGTGATGCGCGACGGCACTATCGCTGGCGAGGTGACCGCATCCGAAGGCCAGCCGCTCAGTCAGGAGGCAATCATGGAACTCGCAACGGGAGCGGCCAAGGGATGACCGACAAGAGCGGCCTGGGGATGACCGACAAGAGTGGCCTGGGGATGACCGACAAGGCAACCGGGATGAGTGCGGGTGACCAGGCGGTCGGCAGGAGCCGGCGGCTGCGCACCGCCTTCGCCGCGCTTGGCATGCTGCCGGTCCTGATCCTTTTGGCGGCCGGCTTCCAGATCATGAACCCGCGCTTCCTCACCGAGACCAACCTGTTGATCGTGACCCAGCAGTCGTCGATCAACATCGTGCTCGCGGCCGGCATGACCTTCGTCATCCTGACCGGCGGCATCGACCTGTCCGTCGGCTCCATCCTTGCCGCCTCGGCGATGGTGGCGGTGATGGTGTCGCTGGTGCCGGAATGGGGCATGCTCGGCGTGCCGGCGGCCATTCTGGTCGGCCTCGGCTTCGGCGTCATCAACGGGCTGCTCGTCGCCTATATCAAGCTGCCGCCCTTCATCGTCACGCTTGGTTCGCTGACCGCCGTGCGCGGCGTCGCCCGCCTGCTCGGCCAGGACACCACGGTGTTCAACTCGGACCTGCCGTTCGACTTCATCGGCAACGGGTCGCTCTTCGGCATCCCCTGGCTGGTCATCATCGCTCTGTCGGTCGTGGTGCTGTCCTGGCTGGTGCTCAAGCGCACCGTGCTCGGCACCTGGATCTATGCCGTCGGCGGCAACGCCGAGGCGGCCCGCCTCACCGGCATCAAGGTGCCCCTGGTGCTGCTCTTCGTCTATGGCGTTTCAGGCCTTCTCGCCGGCCTTGGCGGCGCCATGTCGGCGGCCCGGCTCTATGCGGCCAACGGGCTGCAGCTTGGGCAGTCCTACGAACTCGACGCCATTGCCGCAGTCATTCTCGGCGGCACCAGCTTCGTCGGCGGCGTCGGCTCGATCTGGGGCACGCTGATCGGCGGCCTGATCATTGCGGTGCTCTCCAACGGGCTCATTCTGGCCGGTGTTTCGGACATCTGGCAGTACATCATCAAGGGATTGGTCATCATCGTGGCGGTCGCCCTCGACCGCTACAGGCTCCAAGCGGGAGCAAGATCGTGATTGACCTTCGTCGCCGGCGTCAACGACCCGGTTTCATTTAACGCACCGTGAGAGGCGCGGGGCATCAGGAGGAAAACAATGAAGACCATCGCTAAACTGCTCTGCGGCGTAGCCCTCGCGGCCGTCGCCGTCGCACCGGCCTCGGCCAAGGACCTGAACAAGGTCGGCATCTCGGTCGGCCTGCTCGGCAACCCGTTCTTCGTCGCCACCATCAAGGGCATCGAGGACGCCGCCAGGAAGATCAACCCGAATGTCGAGGTGACGTCGGTGTCGGCCGACTACGACCTCAACAAGCAGGTCTCGCAGGTCGACTCGTTCATCGCCGCCGGCGTCGACGTGATCATGCTCAACGCCGTCGACGCCAAGGCGATCGCGCCGGCGGTGAAGAAGGCGCAGGCGGCCGGCATCGTGGTTGCCGCATTCGACGTTTCGGCGCCGGGCGCCGACGTCACCGTGATGACCAACAACGTCAAGGCCGGCGAAGCGGCCTGCCAGTATCTGGTCGACCACACCGGCGGCAAGGGCGACTATGTCATCCTGAACGGGCCGGCATCGTCGTCGATCCTCGAGCGGGTGAAGGGCTGCAAGGACGTGCTGGCAAAACACCCGGACATCAAGATCCTCTCCGACGACCAGAATGCCGAAGGCTCGCGCGACGGCGGCCTGAAGGTGTTCCAGTCGCTGCTGACCCGCTTCGACAAGATCGACGCGGTGTTCGCCATCAACGACCCGACGGCGATCGGCGCCCAGCTTGCGGCCAAGCAGCTCAACCGCTCGGAGTTCATCTTCACTGCGGTCGACGGCGCGCCCGACATCGAGAAGGAACTCTCTTCCGGCACCTCGATGATCAAGGCCTCGGCCTCGCAGGATCCTTACGTCATGGCCGGCCAATCGCTGCAGATGGCAGCTGAAGTGCTCGCCGGCAAAAAGCCGGCGGAGGCCACGGTGCTGCTCGACCCGCAGCTGATCACGGCAGAGAACCTGAAGGACTATAAGGGCTGGACTGCGGCCCGCTAGCTAAAGCCTCCCAAGGCTGGTGGGGGGGGGGGGGGGGCCCCCCCCCCCCTTTTTTTTTTTTTTGGGGGTTTTTTGAAAAAAAGGTGAAACAAAAGGGGTGGGGGGAGGGGGGGGAGAAGGGGGAACGAAAGGGGGGGCGTGGGGGGGGG
>NZ_JBVVQR010000019.1:96654-113155 GCF_055811535.1 Mesorhizobium sp. WSM4816
TTTTTCCCCGTCTTACACCCTAATCTAATATCGGGGGGGTCCGGGGCCCCGATTCATAACCCCCCCCAGGGGGGGGGGGGGGGGGTCCCCGCCCCCACCAATTTTTTGTTTTGAGCGTCGGATTATTCGCAAAACCGGTTCCCACTTCTTGGGTCCGATGCTCTCGAGCAGCAGGAGACGATCATGTCGCGCATTGGAATCCATTCTTTCGCCTGGTCGGCGAGCTCGGCGCAAGACGACCTCGAACGGACGCTGGCCAACACCAGGGAGGCGGGCTTCGACCTGATCGAATTCTCCTATCTTGACCCTGCCAATGTCGATGTTGGCGGGCTGGCCAAGCGCATCGCCGACCTCGATCTCGGCGTGGCGATCAGCATCGGGCTGCCGCCCGACGGCGACATTTCAAGCGCCGACAAGGCGATTGCCGCGCACGGCGTCGAAGTCCTCAATGACACGATCGCGCTCACCCGCGATCTCGGCGGCCGGAAGGTCGCCGGCATCCTCAGCACCAGCCATGGATTGCAGACTGAGGCGCCGACGCGCGATCAATGGAACCGCAGTGCCGCCACGCTTGCCAAGGTCGCGGAGACCGCCAAGGCCGCCGGCGTCACGCTCAACCTCGAAATCGTCAACCGCTTCGAGAGCAATCTGCTCAACACCGCCGCGCAAGGGTTGGCCTTCATCGAGGACACCGGTTCCGACAACATTTTTCTGCATCTCGACACGTTCCATATGAACATCGAGGAGGCCGATGTCGGGTTGGCCATCCGCCACGCCGCCAAAAAGATCGGCTATGTCCATATCGGCGAGAGCCATCGCGGCTTCCTCGGCACCGGCAACATCGACTTTGCCGCGATCTTCGATGCGCTGACCGCAATCGGCTATGGCGACGACCTCAGCTTCGAATCCTTCTCGTCGGAGATCGTCGACGAGAACCTGTCGAAGAAAACCGCCATCTGGCGCAATCTGTGGACCGACAATACGGAGCTGGCCCGGCATGCGCGCCGCTTCATCGCCATCGGGCTGGAGACGGCGCGGCGCAAGGCCGAGCTTGTTGCGTCAAGCCATCAGCCTTAGGGCCACCCGACATTGATCGATCGGGAACGATCGGGGCGTGGCGCTACTCAGCCTCCTGCGGTCTGCGCCGCGATGCAGCGCTCGAGCATGATGCGATCGGCCGCGAGAATCTCGGCGATCAGCCCACCACGTTCCTTGGCACTGACGAATTCCAGGCGGCGCAGACCGAGGGGATCGATCCTGTTTCGCAGGATGGCGAGCGTAGCATCCGAAGGGAGCGGGATCTCCCGGCAGTCGGCATCGAATGTCACCGGAAAGCCGGTGGCATCACGGATCTGCTGCTGCGCGATATCAGGCATGGTTTCGATGACGATCAATTCCCGGGTCGATCGGTCGAGCCGAAACACACAAAGATCGGTGAACACCAGCGCCTCACCGGTCCGATAGCCCATCGGCTCGCGTTCATTCCGGGTGAGCAAGCCGCGCGCCGAACTAGCGATCTCGACGTCCTCTACCAGCGACTGCACCGAATGGCGGGGAACGTAGAGCAAATAGTCGCGATGCATGTTGGCGACGTCGGCCATGCCGCCCTGCCCTGGCAGCCGGATGAGGCCGCCGTCGCGCTTGCGCAGCGCAATGGTGTTGACACGGCCGCGTCGATCGACCTGCGCGGCGCCGACGATCTCATGCGTCACCGCACCGGCCTGATAGTAGGTCGAATAGGTGTCGTCGCCACCGACATGCGCCACCGCCGTCTCACAATCGAGGCTTTCGATCAGCGACAGGATCATTGGGCTAGGCGCGATATCGAGATGGCCGCAACTCATCGTCGCGATGATCATGTCCGGCGCGTGCGTCGCCTTTGCCAGCCGGTAGGCGACGTTGGCCAGCGGCGACACCGCGCCGGCGCTGGCAAAGCTCTCATTGTCGAGTTCGGCGGCGATGCGGGCGGCGATGATCTCGTCGATGGACGCCTTCTTTTCGCCGTGCACAAGCGCGGGCATTGCGAGGGCCGTTTCAGCTCGGACTTTCGCAGCTTTTTGAACCGGCTCCGGCACGCCTTCGGAAGGCAGGCGCAGAGTGTCCGCCAAAGGTGTTTCCCTGGCCCCGAACGCCCCCGACAACGCTTGATAATCGGTCACATAGAACGGCAGGCACGAGGCCGGATAGGCGCCGCCCGGCGCCAGCGCTATGGCCGAGACCTGATTGCGGGTGAGAATGCTCTGGCGCCCATCATGCCGCAGCGCGCCGACCGGGACGATTTCATCGACCGTGACCAGCACCTGCCGCGCCGCGCCGGCCATGGCGAAGTCGAGCGCCCTTGGCCCGATGATCTGGACATTGCCGCTCTCGTCGGCGCGCTGGGCGTGGACGACGAACGTATCGAGCCGCAGCGGCGGGATGAACCCGGTCTCGGTGCTGGCAATGGGATCGGGCGCAGAGATCGCGCAAGGCACGCGCGCCAGCATGTCCGAGCCCAACGGAAGCTGGAACGGCATCGACGGCAGGTTTTGCTGCGCCGCCCGCAACGCCTGGATCATCGCCAGCGCCGTCCAATCGCGAACCGGCACGGCATTCGTCTCGGCAGCCGCGCGGAACCGCGGCGGAAGGCCGAAAATATCCAGGCTGGAAAAGCAGAGGTCGATTTCCGCTACCGCATCCGCTTCGAGAAGCAGTTCGAGCGGCAGCCCGCCGGCCCAGCAGACGTAGCGCAAATCCTTGACGCCCGAGCCGGCGATGGCGCGCAGCAAGGCGATCGGCAGCCGGGCGAAATGGTGGCCACCGACGCCAAAGACGTCGCCGCCTCCGACCATCGCGGCCAGCCCCTCGACATCGGTGAAGCGGGGCCGGTTTGATTTGACCAGGGATATCATCGCGCAGCCTTCGCCGCAGCGCTTTTCTCGGCAAACGCCTTAACCCGCTGCCGGCCGGTCTCGCTGCGATAAAGCCCGCCCAGAATGTCGCGCTCCATGGCAAGACCGTCGGCCAGGGCGCCAGACACCGCATGCGCCGTCAGCACTTTCAGTCCTTCGATTGCAGCAGCCGGTTCTGCGGCGATCATTTCGGCCAGTTCCAGCGCCCGCGGCATCAGCCTTTCGGCGTCGACGACCTCGTTGACCAGTCCGGCCTCGATCAATTCGGAAGCCGGCACGATGGCTCCGGTCATCAGCAGGAGATTGGCGCGGTTGCGGCCGAGTTTCTGGACGCTGCGCTGTGTGCCGCCGCCGCCGGGGATCAGCCCGAGCTTGATCTCCGGCAGGCCGAATTTCGCGAACTGGCTGGCGACCACGATGTCGCAACACAGCACCAACTCCATGCCGCCGCCCAGCGCGAAGCCGTTGACCGCGGCGATCACCGGCTTGCGGTTGTTCTCGATCGCCGCATACATCCGCGTGCCGGCGGCCTGGAAGGCGTCGAACTCGGCAGCCGTCTGGCCCGCATATTCCTTGATGTCGGCGCCGGCCATGAAGCCGCGCCCCTCGCCGGTCACCACGATCGCACTGACGCCGTCATCCCCGGACAGCGCCTCGAAGGCGCCGGTGATCTCGCCTTGCATCAGCCGGTTCATGGCATTGAGTCGGTCGGCGCGCCTGAAAGTGACGACGGCGACGCGGCCCGAGGTATCGACCGTGAGTGTCTGGTAGGCGGGCATCGTCAGGCAGCGTCCACGGTCATGTCGCCGGACGCCTCCAGCGCGGCGATCTCATCCTTGGAGACGCCGAACTCGGTCAGGATTTCGCGACCATGCTGGCCGACCAATGGCGCCGGCCGTTCGATGGTTGCCGGCGTCACGCTCATCGTGACTGCAGGGGCCACCACCCTGACCTTGCCGCCGCGCGGATGATCGTAGCTGGTGATCATGCCCATGTGCTTGACCTGCGGATCCTCGGCCGCGCGGCGGATATCCTTCACCTCGGCGCACCAGATGTCGACTGCGAGCAGCCGTGCCAGCAGATCCTGCGTGGAAAACTTCCTGGTCTCGGCGTTGACCTTCTCGAACGCCTCGTCGCGCTTGTCGAACAGGGTCTTCAGATCGTCATAGACGGCAAGCTGCGGCGCCTCCAACGTCTCATACAGCGTCTTGAACGGGCTCATGGCGATCGACAAATAGCCGCCGTCCCTGGTTTCGTAGATGCCGAACGGCGCCTGCATGCCGGGATGGCCGATACCGGAATTCGGGCGCACGAAATCTTCGCCGAGATTGAGCACGGCGACATATTCCTGGTTGAGATGCGCGAGCAGGCCGGCCAGCAGATTGACCTCGATCTTCTGGCCCTTGCCGGTTTTCTCGCGATAGTAGAGCGCCGACAATATGCCGTAGACCATGTTCATCGCGCCGATCTGGTCGGCGAGACCAGCACCCGCCGGAACGGGAGCCTGGTCGCCGCGGCCGGTGTTGGAAATCAGCCCCGACAGCCCCTGGATCAGCATGTCCTGGCCGGGACGCTCGACATAGGGGCCCTCCTCGCCATAGCCGGAGCCCGAGCAATAGATGATGCCGGGATTGACTGCCTTGAAGTCCTCGTAACCGTAGCCAAGCTTGGCCAGTACGCCGGGGCGAAAATTCTGCACCACGACGTCGGCCGCCTTCGCCATCTCCATGATGATCGCATGCACCTTGCGGCTCTTCAAATTGAGCGCGATGGAGCGCTTGTTGCGGTTCCAGGCGAGGAAGTTCGGGCTCTCGGAACCGCCGACCCATTTGGCGAAGAAGGTCATGCTGCGGAACATGTCGCCGGCGCCGGCGCGCTCGATCTTGATGACGTCGGCGCCCATGTCGCCGAGCAGCTGGGTGGCGAACGGCCCCTGCAGCAGATGGCTGAAATCAAGAATGCGGACGCCTTCGAGGGCCTTGTTCATATCATTTCTCGTTTCGTGTCTTCAAAGCAGATCGGGAACATAGCGTGGCGCGGCGGTGAGCCCGCCGTCGACGCGCAGGTCGGTACCGGTGGTGAAGCCGGCAGCGTCCGAGGCGAGATAGACGGCGGCTTCGGCCACTTCGGAAGGCTCGCCGATGCGGCCGAGCGGATGCATCTTCACCCAGGCCTTGGCGAGATTGCCGCCGATCTCCCTGACCAGCCTGTCGTTCATCGGCGTGTTGATGGTGCCTGGCGAGATCGAGTTGACGCGGATGTTGAGCGGGCCGAATTCGACCGCCATCTGGCGTGTCATCGCCATCACCGCGCCCTTGGCGCCGGCATAGGCGGTCCAGCCGTCGAGCCCGACATGCCCTTGTGCGGAGGCCATGTTGATGATCGAGCCCGATTTCTGCGCGATCATGTGCGGCAACGCGTATTTGCAGCCGCGGAAGACGCTGGTCAGGTTGACCGCGATCAGGCGGTGCCACTGCTCTTCGGTCATCTCGTGGACCGGCATGCCGCCGATGGCGATGGCGGCGTTGTTGACCACGACGTCGAGATGGCCGGTCTTGCCGACGGCCGTGGCGATGACATTGGCGATGTCGGCCTCCTTCGACACGTCGCAATGCAAATAGTCGGCATCGTGGCCGGCCGCGCGCAGTTCCGCCGCGAAATGTTCACCCCTCTCGTCGGCAATGTCGCTCAGGAAGACATGCGCACCCTCCCTTGCCATCGCCTCTGCAATCGCATGGCCGATGCCGTCGGCGGCGCCCGTTATGACGGCGGTTTTCCCCTTGAGACGATCCATGTCAGCCTCCAATGATGCGCCGGCGCTTCGCTTCGTCGAAAGCGACCGCGGCGATGATGATCATGCCGGTGATGACCAGCTGCCATTCGGTCGGCAGGCCGAGGCCGCGCAGTCCGTTGGACAGGAACTGCAGGATCAGCACGCCGAGCGCCATGCCGGTCAGGCTGCCGATGCCGCCAGCAAGACTCACCCCGCCGAGCACGGTGGCGGCAACGACCTGGAACTCGAAATTCAGTCCCGCCGTATGCTGCGCCGAGCCGACGCGGGCCGCCAGGATGATGCCGGCAACCGTCGCCAGCAGCGCGCTGATGACGAAGCAGATGAACTTGACGCGGCGCACATCATAGCCGGCGAGGCGTGCCACTTCCGGATTGCCGCCGACGGCATAGATCTGCCGTCCAAACGGCCGGTGCTGCATCATGTAGGCGAAGGCGACGAGCAGGACGATCGCAATCACCGCCGAATAGGGAACGACATTGAACAGGCGGCCATCCGACAGCGCGATGAAGCTGTCGAGAGCGGCATCGTCGGGGATCGCGCGCTGGCCGGTATAAAGATACACGCCACCGCGCATGATGAACATTGTGCCGAGCGTCACGATCAGCGAGTTGATGCCGGCATAGGCGGTGAGATAGCCATTCACCACACCGATGATCAGCCCGAACAGCAGCGCGCCGCTGATGCCGAGCGCAAGTGAGTTGGTGTCGTTCATGATGATGATCAGCGGCAGGGCGATGGTCGCCAGCAGCGACCCGAACGAAATGTCGACCTCGCCGGAGATGAAGACGATGGCGCAGCCGATGCCGGCGGTGAGCGCCAGCGAAGCCTGGCCGAGCACATTGGTGATGTTGCGCACGGAGAAGAAATTCTCGGCGGTAAAGGAAAAGAACGCGATCACCAGGATGAGGCAGAGGAGCAGCGCCAACTCCTGCCGCGCCAAAAGCCGCGCCAGCATGGACGGCCCGGCTTTCATCGTATCGGTGCTTGCCAGGCTCATCGCTTGCTCCCTTCGAAGGCGTCGGCCGAATGACAGGGAATGCTGCCGCGAGGCGACATGGTCTTATCCGATCGCTGCATTGAGGATTTTCTCCTGCGTGGCGTCGTCGCGGGACATGATCGCGGTGAGCCGGCCTTCGCACATCACCGCGACGCGGTCGGCAAGTCCCAGCAGCTCGGGCATTTCCGACGTCATCATGACGACCGCCAGGCCTTCGCCGGCGAGCCGGTCGATGAGCGCGAAGATCTCCGACTTGGCGCCGACATCTATACCACGGGTCGGCTCGTCGACGACGATCACCTTGAGGCCCCGCATCAGCCAGCGCGAGATCAGCACCTTCTGCTGATTGCCGCCGGACAGGTTCTTCACCTGCTGGAACAAGCTGGGCGTCCTGATGCGGAAACGGTCGACATAGTCTTGAACCGCCTTGCGTTCCCTGGCCTTGTCGATGAAGCCCATGCTGGCGAAGGCGCCGAGCGAGGCGAGGCTGGCATTCTGGTAAACCGGCAAATCGCCCATCAGCCCTTCGCTCTTGCGGTCCTCGGTAAGCAGGCCGATGCCGAGCCGGACGCCGGTATGCGTGTCATGCGGCATCAAGCGATGACCGTCGACGGAAATCGTGCCGGAGGTGACCGGATCAAAGCCGACGATCGCCTTGGCGAGCTCGGTTCGCCCAGCCCCCATCAAGCCGAAGAAGCCGAGGACTTCGCCGGCATGCGCTTCGAAGGACACGTCCTTCAGCTTCTTCGCCGTGCTGAGCCCTTGCACGGAAAGGGCGACCTTGCTGCCCGGCGCGCCGCGCTTGCGGGGAAACAGGCTTTCAATGCGCCGGCCGATCATGTCCTGGATCAGCGTGTCGTTGGTGTGATCACCGATTGGCCTGGTCGAGACGTGCCGGCCGTCGCGCAGAACAGTGACCGTGTCGGCGATCTCGAAAACCTCGTCGAGCTTGTGGCTGACATAGAGCACCGCAATGCCGAGTGCGGCCAGCCGACGGATGACGGTGAATAGCAGCGAAATCTCATTCGGTGTCAGCGACGACGTCGGCTCGTCCATCACCACGACGCGGGCCTGGTGGGCGAGTGCGCGGGCGATCTCGACCATCTGCTGCTGGCTGACCGGCAGCGATCCCGTCCGCGCCGCCGGGTCGACGTTAAAACCGATGCGGTTGAACAGCGCGGCGGAATCCGCGCGGATCTTTCGCCAGTCGATCGAGCCGCCTTTGCCGGTCGGATAGCCTTCGAGGAAGATATTCTCGGCGACGGTGAACTCGGAGATCAGCGCGATCTCCTGGAATACCACCTTGATGCCCTCTTTCAGGCTGTCGCGCGGCGACTTGATGTCGAGCTCGCGGCCGCGCATGCGGATCGTGCCGGCATCCTTGCCGTAGACCCCGGCCATGATCTTGATGAGCGTCGACTTGCCGGCACCGTTCTCGCCCATCAAGGCGTGGATCTTGCCGGGCTCCAGCGTGAGGTCGACATTGTCCAGCGCCACCACGCCCGGAAAGCGCTTGTCGATGCCGCGCATCTCGAGCGCCGGCACGCCTGTGTCGACGGCCGCGCCTTCGCTGGGGTGAAGGAAATCAACCGACATTGGCTCTGTTCCGGATGATGTCGAGATAGCTCGCCAGAATGATCACCACGCCGGGCACCACCATCTGCAGATCCTGGTTCCAGCCGAGAATGATGATGCCGTTGTCGATGACCTTCAGCACCAGAACGCCAAGCAGCGTGCCGAACAGCGAGCCGCGCCCGCCGAGCAGGCTGGTGCCGCCGAGGATGACGGCGGCGATCACCGTCAGCTCGAAGCCACGTCCGGCGGTTGGCTGGCCCGCATTCATCAGCGACGACAGGATCATGCCGGCAACCCCGACGCACAGGCCGGTGACGACGAAGGCAAACAGTTTCAGGCGTTCCGAGCGCACTCCGGAAAGTCGAACCGCTCGCTCATTGGCGCCGACCGCATAGAGGTAACGGCCAAGCGTGGTGAAGCGCAGCGTCACGGCTGCAATGGCGAAGATGACTACCGCGATGACGACGGGCAACGGGATCGCGCCGATATAGCCGGCACCCAGATCAGTGAAGGAGATAAGCCGATGGTGGTTCTGCACGGCCTCGCGGGTGAACAGATAGACGCCGCCCTGCAGCATCATCATCGTGCCGATGGTGGCGATCAGCGAGTTCACCTTGAGCCTGGTGACAACCAGTCCATTGAACAGGCCGACCCCACCGGCAAAGGCGAGTGCTGCCAACATGCCGAGTGCGAGATTGTGCGTCGAATTCAGCACTGCCATGCCGATACAGCCGACAAAGGCGAGCGACGCCCCGACCGAGAGATCGACTTCGGCGGTGATGATCAGCATGGTCATGCCCGAGGCAACGATCAGCACCAGCGCGCATTGGCGCAGGATGGCAATGATATTGGCCTCGGAATAGAACTGTGGCGCCACCATCGAGATGGCGATGCAGAGCATGGCCAGAATCACGCCTAACACGAGCTGGCTGCTGCCCAATAGCTGGCCGACGATGAAACGCCTTGGCGCGGAAGATTGCGTAAGCTCGCTCATTTTCCATTCATTCCGGGCGGCGTCGGCGCCGCCGCCATATGGAAACCTGCAGGCCCGAAACCGGGCGATTAACCTGTTTGCCGTCGGCATCCGATCCCTGCCCTTCCCGCCGTGCGGGAAGGGCACCCGAAATTCTTACTTCTTCAGATCGGCGGAGGTTTTCATGCACTTTTCCGGCGGCTGGAGCGCATTGACGGCGTCCCATTTGATCGTCCGGACAGTGCCGTCATAATCGTAGTACTTCTTCCAGTCGTCGCCTTTCATAGGCGCGGTCGGGCTGACGATGTGCTCGGGCACCTCTTCGCCGTTGAACAGCTTCACTGCGGCATCGATAGCGGTGTAGCCTTCCTTTTCCGGGAACATCGCGGCTTCGATACGGTAGGATGGCTCGTTCTGTATGGCATTGATGAAGGCAAGGCCTTCGCCACCCGTGCCGACTGTCAACAAATTGTCCTGCGACTTGCCGGCCGCTTTCCAGGCCTGCAGGCCGCCCAGCGAAGAGGAATCGTTGATGCCATAGATGATGTTGATGTCGGCATTCTTGGCCAGTGCCGCCGAGGACACTTCGAGCGCGCGGTCGGGATTGCCGCCGCCGTCGAGGTCGTGGACCATGACCGCGTCGGGGATGATGGTCTTGAGGCCATCCATGAAGCCTTGCGAGCGCAGGACGGTCGCCGACAGGAGCGGCAGGCCGACATTCATCACCTGGGCTTTGCCGCCGAGCTTTTCCTTGGCGTATTTGCCTGCTTCGACGCCGGCCGTGTATCCGGTATCATAGTCGCAGATCGCGACCATCGTCGTCATGCCCTTGACCGGATTGCCTTCCAGAACGACCGGGACGTCATTGGACTTCGCCTGGCGCAGCAGCGGCACGACGCCCTCCTCATTGACGGGCGTGACGATCAGCACGTCGACGCCCTTGGCCATGAAGTCTTCCGCGGCAGAAACCTGCTTGGCGATATCGAGATTGGCGTCCTGCACCTCAAGCTCGATGCCGAGTTCCTTGGCACGGGCCTGCATGCCCTTGATGACGTTCTGATACCACTCATGGGTGGCGTAGTTGGTGACGTAGCCGATGCGCTTCGGCATGTTTTCGGCCTGCGCGGCAGCGGCGCTCAGAGCCAGCACGGCCGCCGAAGCAAACAGGATTGACTTGGACCAGTTCATCTTCTTCTCCCTATTTATCGTCTTGTTAGTTGCTGAACGGATAGTCCCGCCGTTCCGGGTCCGCACGTGAGGAGGCGATGGCTTCACCCGCGCCTAACGCCGCCGATATCGTCTCGGCGGCCGCCTTCGCCCGTTCGAAGACGGTCTCGCGATCGAAGCGCGCGGCTTTCTGCGGCAGGAATGGTATGGTCAGCGCGGCAATGACCGCACCGGTGTGATCGCGCACCGGCATCGAGACATTGGTGCAGGCCTCGACGGCCAGCGAGGCGCGCATCTCGTAGCCGAGCCCTGCGACTTCGTTCAGCCGCGCTTCGATTTCGGCCCGCGTGCCCTGCCCTTCGCCGGCAGCGACGATCCGCTCGACGATGCGGTCACGCTCGGCGCGGTTCGAATGCGCGAGCAGCACCGCGCCGGAGCTCGTTTCAAGGATCGGGAAATGTGAGCCGAGCGCGACCGAGTAGCGCATCGGCAAAGGCGAATCGATCTGCAGCACCACCAGCGCGCTCTCGCCTTCGCGAACGACCAGATGACAGCTTTGATCGGTATTGGCCGAGAGCTCGCGCATCACCGGCAGCGCGCATTCGACCAGCCGGTTTACCGGCGGATGCATATGCGCCAGCTCGAACAGCTTTAGCGAAAGCCGGAAGCGATCGGATTGCGTCCGGAAGATGTAGCCGCGCTTCTCCAGCAGAAGCAGGATGCGGTATATCTCGTGGATGGAGCGTCCCAGGCCGGCAGCGATTTCGGTCTGGGTCAGCGGCTCGGCGCTGGACGCCATGAACTCCAAGACATCGAGCGCCTTTTCCACTGCCGGCACCCGATATCCGTTGCGGCTGCTTTCGCCTTCATCGACGATCTGGGCTATGTCGGCGGCCATTATGCGACGCTCCGTTCCGGCTGGGTTTGCCTGGTCTCGCGGTAAAGGCGGTTCAGCCGGTCCGCGAGCTCCGTCGCGGGCATGTCGCCGGCGATGGCAGCGGCCGCATGCGGCGCGCATTCGCGGAAAAAGGCGATGAAGCCTGGATGTGTCGGGCGCAGGTAGGACGCTTCGATCGTCGCCAGCGTCGAACTGAAGAAATTGCCGGAAAAATCGTTGACGTCGGCGTCCTTCCAAGCCGCCAGCGATCCCGACTGTCCGCCTGCTTTCACGTAGTCGCCGCGCTGGTAGCCGGGCGAGCACAGAAAAAGCGCGTAGTCGATGGCGGCCTGTTTGTGTTTCGACTGGGCGCTGACCCCGATGCCGGCACCACCGAGCAAGGCGCCGGCGGATCGCGGGGTCGGCACGTCGGCGCAACGCAGATACGGCCGGTCGGCTTTCGAGGCATAGTTCACATAGCCGAAGGCGAACGGCACATAGACCACATCGTCATGCGCGATCATGTGGTCATAGCAGCGGATCGGATTCCATTTCGACGAATTCGGATGCGACAGCTCGGCAAGCTGGCGCAACTGCGCGACAGCCTGCTCGACCTTCTCCCTTGCAATGAACTCCTCGCCGTTTTCCTGCGGATGGCCGAGCGTCAAGAGCAGGCACATGGCGTCGGTCGACACGAACGGCAGGCCAAGCCACTTGCCGTCCTTGCGCGCGCGCCGGCCAAGTTCCAGCACCTCTTCCTGGGTAGTGGGCACTGTTGCGTAGCGCTCCAGGAGATCCGGGCGATATGAAGCGATCTGGCAGGCGGCATCGATCGGCAGTGCCCACTGACGGCCGTTTCTTGCGTAGGATCGCCAGGACGCGCCGACCGAGTCGCGCTCGAACAAGCTGCGCTGTTCCGCCGAGAGATAGCCGTCGAACGGCACCATCAGTTCGCCGTCGGCAATGTCGCCGATGAAGGGATGGTCGAATACGATCAGATCATAGGCGCCGAGCACCGGACCAAGCACGCCCTCGCCGAATTCGTAGAGGCTGCGGCGGTCCCATTCGATTTTCAGAGCGGGATTGTTGGCGCAATACGTCTCGATGCTGGCGTCGAGCGGTCCCCAGCAGCGTCGATGATCCCACGCCAGACCGCGCAGCCTTGTCATTCCTGCAAAAACCTCCCTGAACCGGGCGAGAGCCATATCCGGGATTACTAGCAGGTATTTTTACCTGGGCAAGATATTTTCACATAAGAAAACCGCTTAGGGCTTCCGGTTGCGATCCTCAGGCCAGCTCAAAACGTTCCACGGTGCGCATGATGCCACGCAGCTCGGCCAGGCCTTTCAGGCGGCCGATCAAAGAATAGCCGGGGTTGATCTTGGTCTTGCCGATATCGTCGGCGAGCAGATGGCCATGATCGGGTCGCATGGGAATCCGCCAATCAGCGCGACCTTCCCTTCGGCGGCGCGTCTCTTCCTGCATCAAAGCGAGGATGACATGCGCCATGTCGGTGCCGCCCTCCAGATGCTCGGCTTCATGGAAGGAGCCGTCATCCTCGATGGTTACATTGCGCAGATGGACGAAATGGATCCGGTCGGCGAACTCCTTGACCATGCCGACAATGTCGTTGTCTGCGCGCGTACCGTAAGAGCCGGTGCAGAATGTCAGGCCGTTGGCCGGGCTGTCGACGGCGTTCAGGATGAAACGCGCGTCCTCGGCGGTCGAAACGATCCGTGGCAGGCCATAGAGCGAGAATGGCGGGTCGTCGGGATGGATGCACATGCGCACCCCCTCATGCTCGGCCACCGGAATGATCTCGCGCAAAAACCAGGCAAGATTGTCGCGCAGCTCCTTCGGCCCGATCGAGTCATATTCCGCCAATGCCTCACGAAAACTATCCCGGTTGTAGCTGCGCTCGGTTGCCGGCAGGCCGGCAATGAGATTGCGCTCGATCCTGTCGATATGCTCTTCGCTCAATTCCTTCAGTCGCGATTCCGCTTCCGCGATACGTGCCGCGCTGTAGCCGAATTCGGCATTCCTGCGCTTCAGGACGAACAGGTCGTAGGCGGCAAAATCGATCGCATCGAACCGCAGTGCGTAGCCCGTCGTTGGAAGCCGATAGGCAAGGTCGGTGCGGGTCCAGTCGACCACCGGCATGAAGTTATAGCAGATCGTCGCAATGCCAGCCTTGGCGAGCGCACGGATCGTGTCCTTGTACCAGCCGACATAGCGAAGCCGTTCCGCCGAGCCGATCTTGATCGAATTGTGGACAGGAATGCTCTCCACAACCGACCAGGTCAGCCCTTCGGCCTCGATGACCCGCTTGCGCTCCAAAACGTCCGTCAAAGGCCAGGCGCGGCCGTCATAGATATTATGCAGGGCGGATACGACGCCCGTGGCTCCGGCCTGCTTGACATGATCGAGCGTCACCGGGTCGTCAGGGCCATACCAGCGCCAGCTTTGTTCCATCGAGGCTTTCCTTTGCGATAAAACGGAACCGTATTGTTGGGCCACAATGGAAGTCAAATTAAAGGAGTTTGCGCAATGAAGGATTTCGACGGCAAGATCGCTCTGGTGACGGGGACGACCGGGATCGGCCTGGCAACCGCCAGACGTCTTGCGGCGGGCGGGGCGGCGATCATCGCCTGCGGCATCGACCGCGCGGCCAACACGGCGATGAGAGCGGAACTGGGCAGCTCCGGCGCCGAGGCGCTGGTCGTGGCCGTCGACGTCTCCGTGCCGGATCAGGTCCGCGACGCGGTCGCAGCCGGTGTTGAACGGTTCGGCGGCCTCGATATCATCGTCAATTCCGCGGCGGTCCATCCGTATGGCACCGCTGTTAGCACCGATTTCGACATCTGGAACCGGGCGATGTCCGTCAATGTCGGCTCGATCTACCTGACCGCGCATTTCGGTATTCCGGAAATGATCAGGCGAGGCGGCGGCGCCATCGTCAACGTGGCTTCGGTGCAAGGTTTCGCCAGCCAGCAGAACGTCGCCGCCTATGCCACGACCAAGGGCGCCATCCACACATTGACGCGCGCTCTGGCGCTCGACCACGCGCGCTCCGGCATTCGCGTCAATTCCGTCAGCCCGGGCTCGATCCGCACCCCGATCCTGGAAAAGGCGGCGCGCGGCGAAAACGGCACCGACGCCGATGTCGAGGCCGCCTACAAGCGCTTCGGCGAAGCGCACCCCATCGGGCGCATCGGCGAGCCGGAGGAAGTGGCGGAACTCATCGCCTTTCTGTGTTCATCGAAAGCCGGGTTCTGCACCGGCGCGGACTACAGGATCGATGGCGGCCTGACTGCCGGCATCGGCGTGAAGTAGAACGGGAAGATCGGTCTCGGCTTTACGGGAGACGTTGTCATCGGACGATTTTCGGTCAGCCGCCACACGAAGCACCGACGGGGCGAACCAATAGCGCATAACATGCGCGAGCGCGAATACTGCACTTGCAGCCGGTTCAACCGTCTGATTCCCTTGGTTACGCTGGGCTGTCCTGATTCGCGCACTGTCAAAAATCTTTGCAGCGCGCCGGGAACAAGCCTTCCACCGACCGCTGCGCTTGCGCATTCAAGGGGAGAGACGGCAAATGAACACTGCAACGAGGCCGACAATCTCGGAGATGAGGCCCAAAATATCCGTCATCGGGGTTGGCGGCGGTGGCGGCAACGCCATCAACAACATGATCGCCGAAGGCTTGCAGGGCACCGAGTTCATCGTTGCCAACACCGATGCCCAGGCGCTCACCATGTCGAAGGCAACGCGGCTGATCCAATTGGGAGCGCACGTCACGGAAGGCCTTGGTGCAGGATCCCTGCCCGAGGTCGGCCATGCCGCGGCCGTGGAATCTATCGACGAAATCATGGACCATCTTGCGGGAACGCATATGTGTTTCGTGACCGCAGGCATGGGAGGCGGAACTGGAACCGGTGCAGCACCGGTCATAGCGCAGGCCGCGCGCAACGCAGGAATACTGACCGTGGCCGTCGTCACCAAGCCGTTCGTCTTCGAAGGAAACCGCCGCATGCATGCCGCCAATGAGGGCATCGAGCGGCTGCGCGAAAGCGCCGATACCGTCATCGTCATACCGAACCAGAACCTCTTCAGGATCGCCGATGCCAAGACGACGTTCGCGGACGCTTTCGCCATGGCGGACCGCGTACTCTACGCCGGCGTCGGCTGCATCACCGATCTCATCGTCAAGGAAGGCCTGATCAATCTCGACTTTGCCGATGTGAAGTCGGTGATGCGCGATATGGGTCGCGCGATGATGGGGACCGGCGAAGCCACCGGCGAGGACCGCGCCAGGAAGGCAGCCGAAGCGGCGATCGCAAACCCGCTTCTCGACGAAGCCTCGATGATGGGCGCCAAGGGCGTCCTTGTCTCGATATCGGGCGGCACTGACATGACGCTGTTCGAGGTCGACGAAGCCGCCACGCGCATCCGCGAGGAGGTCGACGCCGATGCCGACATCATCGTCGGCGCCATTTTCGACAAGGCGCTCGCAGGAAAATTCAGGGTGTCGGTGGTTGCGACGGGATTGCGGCGGGGGCTTGAGATTCCGCTGACGGTGGGGTTGGAAAACCGTGTGAATTGAGCGACGCTCTTATGGCAGCACCACGGCAGGTTTCGACTGAAGGTCCGACGCACCGGACACCGCCGCCAGACGGTAATCGGGCGGAACGCCCAACCCTAATTGTTGCGGGATAAGCCTGCCGAGCAGGTTGTCGGTTTTGCCTGCGCGACTCTTGCTGTCGAATTGGAACGCCAGCCAGCGCTCATGGCGCCGGCCGCGTGAACAGGGTGCGGAACAATTCCTCAGCCCGTCGCAGGCCCTCATCTGTCAGAACCACCGACTTCGCCTTGTTTGCCGGATTGGCGATCAGTCCCTTCTGGTGCAAGCGATCCAGAGCATCCCAATCCAATCCCTTCCAGGCGCGCCTCTCTTCATGTAGCGTTAGCCAAAGCAGCCCGCGAACGGCATTGTCGATCTTGTCGGTGTCCATCTCCATGCCAAGCAGTTTAACACGGGAAAACGGCGCCTGCCGAGACCCACACCGTCGGGTAACTCGATGAGGATCAAACTGGCCGCGCCAGGCTGCAAACGCAAAACGGCCCGCGTGATGCGGGCCGTTTTGATATTTGGTTGCGGGGACAGGATTTGAACCTGTGACCTTCAGGTTATGAGCCTGACGAGCTACCGGGCTGCTCCACCCCG
>NZ_JBVVQR010000020.1:0-108510 GCF_055811535.1 Mesorhizobium sp. WSM4816
ACACGATCGACCATCCGAATCATCTCCCTCTCTTCCTTACCCCCGGAATCATCAATCCGATTCTGTGCAAAGGCCTCACAAGGGGAGAAGGGGGAGCGGCACGGCTAGAACTTCGTCACCACGCCGATGCCGATGCCTTCGAAGCCGCCCATCGCCATCAAGGCCGCGGGCGCCTCATCGAGGCTGATCCGCTTGCCGACCAGCAGTTCGGGCTTCAGCTTGCCGGTGCGGATCATCTCCATCATCGCCTGGTAGCGGTAGGCCTGCATGCCGTGGCTGCCGTGGATTTCGAGCTCGAAGGCGATCACCTTGTCCATCGGGATCTGCGGCCTGGCGTGATCGCCGAGCATCAGCCCGACCTGCACATGGCGGCCGCGCCGGCGCAGGTTGGCGATCGAGTTGAACGAGGTCGTCGGATGGCCGAGCGCGTCCATCGACATGTGCGCGCCGCCATTGGTGATCTGCTTGACCGCCTTGACCACGTTCGGCGTCCTGGCGGCATTGATCGTCGCCACCGCGCCGATTTTTTTGGCGAAGTCCAGCTTCTCGTCGGTCAGGTCGATGGCGATCACGTTGGCGCCCATGGCGCTGGCGATCATGATCGCCGACAGGCCGACGCCGCCGCAGCCATGCACGGCCACCCATTCGCCTGGCGTCAGCCGGCCCTGGTCGACAATGGCGCGGAACGAGGTGACGAAGCGGCAGCCAAGGCTGGCGGCGGTGGCGAATTCCATCTCGTCCGGCAAGCGGACCAGATTGGTGTCGGCATGGTCGATGGCGACATATTCGGCGAACGAGCCCCAGCCGGTGAAGCCGGGCTGGGTCTGGTGCTCGCAGACCTGATGGTTGCCGGAGCTGCATTCGAAGCAGCGGCCGCAGCCGACGGCGAACGGCACGGTGACGCGCTCGCCGGTCTTCCAGCGGGTCACCTGGCTGCCGGCGGCCATCACGACGCCGGCAAGCTCGTGGCCCGGCACATGCGGCAGGCGGATGCCGTCGTCGTGGCCCATCCAGCCATGCCAGTCGCTGCGGCAGAGCCCGGTCGCCTCGACCTTGATGACAACGCCGCCCGGTGCCGGCTCCGGATCGGCAACAGTCTGGATCGTCGGCATCTCGCCGAATTTTTCGAAGACAACGGCTTTCATCGGCAATTCCTCATAATTGGATAGCGCTGCTATTCGGCATCGATCTGGTTCTCCGGCGCGGCCCTTTGGAAGGCCGGCAGCGCCATGCAGGCGGCGTGGATGCGTGTGACCGTCGGGTAGGGCGTCAGGTCGACGCCGAAACGGGCGTTGCTGGTGACCTGCGCGGCCAGGCAGATGTCGGCCAGCCCCGGCGTGTCACCATGGCAGAACGTTTTTGTTTCAGGCGATGAAACAAGAATCTTTTCAAGCGGCTGGAAACCTTCGTTCACCCAGTGCCGGAACCAGTTGGCGACGTCCTCGTCGCCGGCGCCGAACAGCGTGCGCAGCGAGGTCAGCACGCGCAGGTTGTTCACCGGATGGATGTCGCAGGCGATCATCTGCGCCAGCATCCTGACGCGGGCCCGGCCAGGCGCGTCCTGCGGCAAAAGCGGCGGTTCGGGCCTGGTCTCGTCGAGAAATTCAATGATCGCCAGCGATTGCGTCAGCAGCGTACCATCGCCCAGGATCAGCGCCGGCACCAGTCCTTGCGGATTGACCGAGAGATAGGCTGGCTCGAGATGCTCGCCGTGGCGCAGATGATGCGGCACATATTGGTAGGTCAGGCCCTTCATCTCCAGCGCGATCCGCACCCGGTAGGAGGTGGAGGAGCGGTAGTAGTTGTGCAGGACGAGGTCGCTCATTCCTGCACATTCGGCCGATTTGGACGACCGGGCAAGGCATGGTCGTCCGGAAATCGCCATCTCCGCCCTTCGGCCAGCGATGGCGATGTACTATTTGCCAATAATCTGGCCATGGTCGCTGGGCTATTCTATCCTGCCCTGAACTGAAACGAACGCCATGACCGCAGTCAACGATCGCGCCCGGTTTCTGATCATCGACGACCACCCGCTGTTTCGCGAGGCGCTGCACAGCGCCGTGCAGATGGCCTATCCGGACGTCGACACCGTCGAGGCGCGCTCGATCACCGAGGCGTTCGAGCTCCTGGCGGACGCCAAGCCGTTCGATCTGGCGCTGCTCGACCTCAGCATGCCCGACGTGCATGGCTTCGACGGACTGCTGCAGCTTCGGACCCGCTACCCGCGCCTGCCGGTGGTCATCGTTTCGGGGCATGAGGAGCCCAAGATCATTTCCGAGGCGCTGTCCTATGGCGCGGCCGGCTTCATCCCGAAATCGGCGCGCAAGAGCGACCTGGCCGCCGCCATCCGCTCGGTGATGGAAGGTGCGATCTACGTGCCCGAAACCTATGAGGGCCAACCACCGGACGCCGACAGCACCGACCGCGCCGAGATGGTGCAGCGGCTTGCCAAACTGACGCCGCAGCAATTGCGGGTGCTGCAGATGCTGCGCCAGGGCTTGCTCAACAAGCAGATCGCCTACGAGCTGCAGGTCGGCGAAACCACCGTCAAGGCGCATGTCTCCGAGATCCTGCGCAAACTCAACGTCTACAGCCGGACGCAAGCCGTCATCGAGGTTTCGAAGCTCGACAGTGCCGAGCTGTTTCGCGGCCAGGCGGGGTTTTAGGCGTGCCCCTTAGGGTGAATAAACCGTCACCGAGAACTTACCTTTTCCGTCCAAGGACGAGAAATTACGGTGACAGCGCACCATTTTCTTGTCGCTCGCGGTCTTCTGCCAATGTCTTTGGGATCAAGCCAGCAAATGCGCCAGCAGGGCGCGCAGCTGCGCCGGTTTCAGCGGCTTGCGCATCAGCTCGATGCCGGCGGCGCGGGCGGCTTTGGCGACGGTCTCCGAACCGTCGGCGGTGACGATCAGCGCCGGCACGGCGCGGCTGAGATAATCGCGGACCTCGGCGATCGTGGTGGTGCCGAGGTCGCCGCCGTCG
Organism: Mesorhizobium sp. WSM4816; assembly: GCF_055811535.1. Lineage (NCBI taxonomy): Bacteria > Pseudomonadati > Pseudomonadota > Alphaproteobacteria > Hyphomicrobiales > Phyllobacteriaceae > Mesorhizobium > Mesorhizobium sp. WSM4816. Next base: position 2,986 of record NZ_JBVVQR010000020.1, read on the forward strand.
AGATGCTGGTCGGCGATGACGATGTCCGGCACCCAGTCCGTATCGCCAAGCATCTCGAGCGCGACATCGGTCGAGGTGGCGGGGCGCACCAGGCATTGCCAGCGCTCGAGCAGGGATGTCATCGCCTGCAGCACCTCGACGTCGTTCTCGACCAGCAGCACCTTCGTGCCGAACAGACCGTAGCCGCGCGGCCGCTCCATGTCGGCGCTGCTGGCAATGGCATCGACGCTGGCGCCGATCCCGACCGGAACGTCGATGTGGAAAATCGTGCCGTGTCCGACTTTCGACGAGAACGTCACGGGATGGCCGAGTGCGGCGGCGATGCGGCGCACGATGGCCAGGCCCAGTCCCAGCCCGCCGCCGGCTAGCCCGGCATCGGTCGGGAACGTGCCGCGGTGGAACTCCTCGAACACCGCCTCGCGCTGGTCGTCGGGGATACCGCAGCCGGTATCGGCGACATCTATGCGGATCGTGTCGCCGCGATGCCTGGTGCCGACCAGCACGCCGCCGGAGCGGGTGTAGCGCAGCGCGTTGGAAAGGATGTTCTGCAGGATGCGGCGCAGCAAGGTGCGGTCCGAGCGCACGACGGCGTTGACCGGCCGGAATTTCAGCGTCAGGCCCTTCAACTCGGCGACCGGCAGGAAATCCGAGCGCAGCGACGAAAACAGCACCTCCAGGCTGACGTCGCCGATATCGGGCTGCACGACGCCGGCATCGAGCTTGGAGATGTCGAGCAGGGTGCGGAGCAGATCCTCCATCGTCTCCAGCGACCGCTCGACCTGCCGGACCAGTTTTTTGCCTTCGTCGCTGGTCTGCACTTCGGCCAGCGCCGAGACGGAGAGATGCGCGGCGTTCAGCGGTTGCAACACGTCGTGGCTGGCGGCTGCCAGGAACCTGGTCTTGGACAGGTTCGCCAGTTCGGCGTTTTCCTTGGCCGCGCTCAAATCGATGTTGGATTGTTCCAATCGACGCAGTGTCGAGTGCAGTTCCTCGGTGCGCGTACGCACTCGATTCTCGAGCGAAATCGCGGTCTGGAACAGCGAGAACGCGTTGCCTTGCTGATCCATCGAGCGCTCGACGCGGCTGACAAGGGCTGCGTTGATCTTCTTCAGCTTCTCCAGGTCGTTGATGTCCCTGAGCGGCATGAAACCTCCTACTCCGCCGCCTGCCGCTCTCCGAAGGCGATGCCGGTGAACGTCTGGTTCAGATGCATCGACCGGTACTGCTCGCCATAGGTGCCGAAGCCGATGACGTTGTTGACCTTGTAGAGTTCCGACATCTCCCGAAAGACCTGGCGGTTGCGCGCATCGAGCCTGCGCAGCACGCAGTCAAAGGCGAGGATCATGTCGATGCCGCCAAGCCTTTCCTCGACATCCCTGAAGGCGGCACGCGTCGATTCAACCATGTTCTTGGGTCGGGCGATGGACAGGACGACGCCATCGTCGATGGCGCAGAAGAACGACAGCGAGCCGTCCGCGTGCATCTTCTGGATCGAGCGGCAGTAAAATTCGCCGCCGACTTTCACCACCACCGGGTGCGAAGCGAAACTCAGCGGCGTCAGCATCTGCGGGATGACGCCGACCGAGGCGGCATATTCCTCGGCGGCATTGGTGGCGTTGAATTCGCGCACGGTGCGGTGATCGGGGTCGGACGCGGTCACCACCAGCTTCTCGTCGGTGGGGACGAAATTGTCGGTCTTGAACACGTGGAAAGGAATTTCCGTGGTGATCAGCACGATGATGGCGCAGTCGCAGGCAACCTTGCCGTTCGAGATCAGCCGCGTCGTCTCGAACTTCAAATCATCGCCGGCCGACCCGCCGATCAGTGGAATATCGTCGAGCCCCCAATGGATGGCGGAGGTGACCGCTTCCTCGGCATAGGACAGCCCGTCGATCAGGCAGAGCGCGAAAGTGGTGTCGGCTCGCTCGTGCCCGACGCGGCCGCGTAACGAACGCCTCAGCGCCTCGACTTCGCCGGTGATCCCGTCCATGCTCGATGACGACAGATTTTCGACCATGGTGCTGGCTGCCGAAAAAGATGCGGAGGGAAGCAGCATGGCCATGACCTGGCCGTCCTCCAGGCCTTTGGGCGTAATCTCGCCGGCCGTCGAGCAGCCGGCATAGCGGAGTGCCGGCGCGTGGTTGTTCAGCGCTTCCGAAAGGGCGACTGCCTCAAGCAGGCTTTGCGAGAAAAACAGCAGGGCAAATCCAGCGTCGATGGCCGCGGCTTCCACTGCCACCGCCCGCGCGAACGCATCCGCGTCGGGTTCGTCGGTGGTGAGAACCGATAGGCCGCATGCATAGCGCGTCCGTGAACTGGCCAGCGGCTTCCTCCTCTATTTCCTCCGACGCTCTTTTTGTGCGCGGCTGTTTTTTGTGCTCCTGTCGCGCCGGCGTCGAAACCATTGTTGTCTTCAAGTGCTACTTTGGCAATGAGCCAACATGACGGAATTGAATTTTCTGCTGTTTTTGACAGCATCGGCGCTCAGAAAAGTCAGATCCAAAACCACAGCGGAAGGGAGTTATCCATGGACGCCCAGGTCAGGAAGCTATTCGAACGCTACGAGCGGCTTTTCCGGAAATCCCTCGCCGGTGATGCCGACATGGACGAAGTCACGTCGGTCTATGCTTCCGCCTTCATTGCGGCGTCGCCTGCCGGCGTCATGGTCGGGAAGAACGACGACCAGCTCAAGCAGGCTATGGAACAAGGCTATGCTCGCTATCGAGCGATCGGCACCAAGGAGATGCGAATACGCGATGTTGGCATTTCGCCGATAGACGAGCATCATTGCGTTGCCCACGTCGCCTGGACGTCGATCTTTGCGCGCAAAGGCCAAACCGACGTCACGATCGATTTCGACGTCCACTACCTCGTGCAGAAACTGGCCGGAGAGCCTAAAATATTCGGCTGGGTGTCAGGCGACGAGCAGGAGGTTCTCAGAAAGCACGGCATCGGCTGAAATCGGCCTGGCCAGCACCATGGCCGCTGATGGCCGGCAGGCGGCATCGCCAGGCGACCATGGTTTCGCTTCGCTCGGCCGTTTGCCTGTCTTTCCGTGACCGAAAGTACAATAGGCGGATTTTCGGCCGAACTGCATTCTCGCAATCTCGGCATTCCGCGGCACTATTTCCCGTGCTCTTTGCGGTATAAGAATAGCGGACAGATGGAGGGCTCGGGCACCACCGACGCCAAAAACGACCAAGGTAGCACCCAGGGAGGTTTCATGTCGGAGATATCATTGACGGTGAACGGAAAGCGGGTCAGCGGCACTGCCGAAGACCGTGCGCTTCTGGTTCATTTCTTGAGGGAGAATCTCGGCCTGACCGGGACGCATGTCGGCTGCGACACCTCGCAATGCGGCGCCTGTGTGATCCATGTCGACGGCAAGGCGGTAAAATCCTGCACGATGCTTGCGGTGCAAGCCTCCGGGTCGAGCGTCGTGACCATCGAAGGTCTGGCGGACGGCGCCGACCTGCATCCGATGCAGGCGGCGTTCAAGGAGCATCACGGGCTGCAATGCGGTTTTTGCACGCCCGGCATGATCATGACGGCGACCGACATGGTCAACCGCCATCCCGAAGGCCTCGACGAGGCCACGGTGCGGGCCGAGCTCGAAGGCAATATCTGCCGCTGCACCGGCTACCACAACATCGTGAAGGCGATCCTCGCCGCATCGGAGACGATGTCTTCGAAGGGCAAGGCCAGGCAAGCTGCATGAGGGCAGTAAGGGAGTAGGGCAGTAAGGCAGTAGGGGAATTCGGCTCAAATTCCTACTGCCCTACTGCCTTACTCCCCTATTCCCCTAATTTTTTGGGAGGAATTTCTGCGATGGGCATTGAAGGTGTTGGCGCTCGTGTAGCGCGCAAGGAAGACAAGCGGTTCATTACCGGCGCCGGGCGCTATGTCGACGACATGGTGGTTCCCGGCATGAAGCATGCGGCCTTCGTGCGCAGCCCGCATGCGCATGCTGAGATCAAGAAGATCGATGTCAAAAAGGCGCAGGCCATGCCGGGCGTCATCGGCGTGCTGACCGGCAAGGAGCTCAAGGCCGACGGCATCGGCAATCTCATCTGCGGCTGGATGATCCATTCCAAGGACGGCTCGCCGATGAAGATGGGGGCGTGGTCGCCGCTGGCCTTCGACAGGGTCCGCTATGTCGGCGATGCAGTGGTCGTCGTGGTTGCCGAGACCAAGGGCCAGGCGCGCGACGCTGCCGAGGCGGTCGACATCAGCTACGAGGAACTGAAGGCGGTCATCGACGCTCCGAAGGCGCTCGAAAGGAGTGCGCCACAGATCCATCCGGAAGCCGACGGCAATCTGATTTTCGACTGGGAGCTCGGCGACAGCGCGGCGACCAACGCGGCAATCAAGGCGGCTGCCCACATCACCCGCATGAAGATCGTCAACAACCGGCTGGTGCCCAACGCCATGGAGCCGCGCGCAGCGCTTGGTCACTACGACAAGGCCGAGGACCACTATACCTGCTGGACGACCTCGCAGAACCCGCATCTCGCGCGCCTGGTGATGAGCGCCTTCTACAATGTCGCGCCGGAAAACAAGCTCCGCGTCATCGCGCCGGATGTCGGCGGCGGCTTCGGTTCGAAGATATACATCTATCCGGAAGAAATCGTCTGCCTGTGGGCCTCGAAGAAGACCGGCGTGCCGGTCAAATGGGTCGCTGACCGCACCGAGAGCTTTCTCACCGACGCCCATGGCCGCGACCATGTCTCGACGGTCGAAATGGCCTTCGACAAGGACAACAGGATCACCGGGCTGAAGGTCGACACCATCGCCAATCTCGGCGCCTACATGTCGCTGTTCTCGTCCTGCGTGCCGACCTATCTCTACGCGACGCTGTTGTCCGGCCAGTACGACATTCCGGCGATCCACGCCAATGTGCGCGCCGTCTACACCAACACCGCGCCGGTCGACGCCTATCGCGGGGCAGGGCGGCCGGAGGCCACCTATCTGCTCGAACGCACCATGGAGACCGCCGCACGCGAGTTGGGCGTGTCTCCGGCGGAACTTCGCCGAAAGAACTTCATCACCGCGTTCCCGCACCAGACACCGGTCATCATGAACTATGATGCCGGCGATTATGCCGCTTCGCTGGACGCGGCGATGGCCGCTGCCGATTATGCCGGTTTTTCCCAGCGCAAGGCCGACGCTGCCAACAGAGGCAAGCTGCGCGGCATCGGCATGAGCTGCTATATCGAGGCCTGCGGACTGGCGCCGTCGGCGGCGGTCGGCAGTCTTGGAGCGGGTGTCGGCCTTTGGGAAAGTGCCGAGGTGCGCGTCAACGCCGCCGGAACCATCGAGGTGCTGACCGGCTCGCACAGCCACGGCCAGGGCCATGAGACAACCTTCGCGCAATTGGTCAACCAGCGCTTCGGCGTGCCGATCGACAGCGTCTCCATCGTCCATGGCGATACCGACAAGGTGCAGATGGGCATGGGCACCTACGGTTCGCGCTCGGGCGCCGTCGGCATGTCGGCCGTTGTCAAGGCGCTCGACAAGGTCGAGGCCAAGGCCAAGAAGATCGCCGCCCATCTGCTCGAGGCCGACGAGGGCGACATCGTCATCGAAAACGGCGCCCTGAAGGTCGCCGGCACCGACAAACAAGTGCCGTGGTTCCAGATGGCGCTTGCTGCCTATACCGCCCACAACCTGCCTGGCGGCATGGAGCCGGGGTTGAAGGAGACCTCATTCTACGATCCGTCGAACTTCACCTTCCCGGCCGGCTGCTATCTCTGCGAGGTCGAGATCGATCCCGAGACCGGCGTGACCGAGGTCGTCCAGTTCGTCGCGGCCGACGATTTCGGCAACATCATCAACCCGATGATCGTCGAAGGCCAGGTGCATGGCGGCGTCGCCCAGGGAATCGGCCAGGCCTTGCTGGAGGGCACACGCTACGATGCCAGCGGGCAGCTTTTGACGGCGAGCTACATGGACTACGCCATGCCGCGCGCCGACGACCTGCCGTCGTTCAAGGTCTCGACCTCGAACACGCCGTGCCCGGGCAATCCGCTCGGAATCAAGGGCTGCGGCGAGGCCGGCGCCATCGGCTCACCGCCGGCCGTGATCAACGCCATCACCGACGCCATCGGCATCACCGATATCGCCATGCCGGCATCGCCGTCCACGGTCTGGGCAGCGATCCGGGGAACGAAACATTGATAAGCAAATAGCGAATAGGGAGTAGCGAATAGGGAACAAAGTGCGTGCGAAGGGGTAGGCCCTACTCGCTACTCACTACTCCCTATTCGCTCCTTTCCCCCGAAGGGAGAAAGACAAATGTACCCAGTCAACTACCACCGAGCCGCCTCCGTCGCCGAGGCCGTCAAGCTGCTCGAGACCGGCGATGCAAAGCTTTTGTCGGGCGGCATGACACTGATCCCGGCGATGAAGACGCGGCTTGCCGCACCGTCCGATCTCGTCGATCTTTCGCGCATCGAGGAATTGAAAGGCATTGAGGTGGCGGGCTACACCATCACCATCCACGCCGCCACCACGCATCACGATGTCGCCAGCGACGAGAAGCTGAAGAGGGCGTGTCCGGCGCTCGCCCATATGGCGTCCCGGATCGGCGATCCTGCGGTGCGCTACAAGGGCACAATCGGCGGCTCGATCGCCAACAACGACCCCGCCGCCGATTATCCGGCGGCACTTCTGGCCCTCGACGCCACCATCGTCACCAACAAGCGCGAGATCGCCGCCGACGCATTCTTCACAGGCCTGTTCGAGACGGCGCTGGAGGACGGCGAGATCGTCACCGCGGTGACCTTCACCGCGCCGGCCAAGGCGGCCTATGAAAAGTTCCGCAATCCGGCATCGCGCTATGCGATCGTCGGTGTGTTCGTGGCCAACGGCGCGGACGGAGTCCGCGTTGCCGTCACCGGGGCCGGCGACAGCGGCGTCTTTCGTTCGAAGGAAATCGAGGCGGCGCTTGCCACGAATTTCGACGCCGCCGCCCTCAACGGAGTGAAAGTGCCGGCGAATGATTTGATGAGCGACATCCACGCCTCCGCCGATTATCGCGCCAATCTGATCGTGGTGATGGCCAAGCGCGCAGTGGCCGCCCCAACGCATGAAGGAGGGGAGTAGGGGAGTAGGGGAAACCGCAACTGGCAGGGCAGCGCCGTCGCCTCAGCCGGTGATCGGCCTGGTATAGTAGCGCACCGCCTTCTTGCCGCCGTGGATCACCGCGTCGCCGACCTCGACGAAGCCGAGCGCTGCGTGAAAGGCATCTGAAGCCGGGTTGGGCGGCTCGGCATTCACCTCGCAGGTGACGATGGTCTGGCCGGCACGCGATGCATGGTCGAACAGATCCTCATAGAGCAGCCGGGCATGGCCGCGGCCACGCGCTTCTCCCGCAACGACGACGCGGTCGACATAGACGAAGCGCGGATAGCGCTCGCGGAACCACAGGAAGTTCGGGCTGTCGTAGCGGGCGTCCTGGTCGAAGGTCATGATGAAGGCTTCGAGCGCGCCGATGCGGCGCGTATAGAACGCCTCGTCGAGCAGGAAGGACAGGCGTCCTGGCTCAAGCCACGACAACTCGGCCGCGTGCGCGTTGTTGAGGGCGAGGATGGCGGGCTCGTCCTGCGGCGAGACCCGGTCGATCGGCAGGCGTGCCCGTTTGTTTTCTTCCTTCGCGATCATACTTTCGCCGCCGCAATCGTCGCCGCCACCAGCGCCGCGTCGGTCACCGTGTTGCGGTACTCGCGGTCGAGGTCGGTGCCGCCCATGCCAACCCGCGGATTGCGGTAGCGCATGGCACTCGGCACGTCCTTGAGTGCGGCGAAATGCATTTCGGTCAGTCCGGTTCTTTCCCGCACCTCGGCGATGTTGTTTGGGTCGAGCCCGCCGCAGCCGAGGATGATGATGCGCTTCCCCGCCTGCCGGACGAGGGCCGCCAGCAGGGCCGCGCCCTCCAATGCGGTGTCGCGCTGGCCGCTGGTCAGCACGCGGCCGACCTTGCTGCGGATCAGCGCTTCCAGCGCATCAGTTGGATCGCGGGTCATGTCGAAGGCACGGTGGCAGGTGACGTTCAAATGCCCTGCCGCCTGCACCAAGTCGCTCATCCGCTTTTCGTCGATGGTACCGTCGGCATTCAGGCAGCCGACGACGACACCGGCGACGCCAAGCTCGCGCAGCGCGCTGATATCGGCGAGCATCGAACGGTACTCGGCGTCGCTGTAGAGAAAATCGCCGCCGCGCGGCCGCACGATGACGTGGAATGGGATCGTCGCCAGTTCGACGGCTGCGCGCACCATACCAAAACTCGGTGTGATGCCGCCCTCGACGAGGCTGGCGCAGAGCTCGACCCGGTCGGCGCCGGCGGCTTGCGCGGCGAGCAGGCCATCGATGCCTTCGACGCAGATTTCGATCAGCGGCAGGCGAGGGCGTTCGGTGTCGGTCACAGGGCGATCCGTTGCTGATTCAAGATTTGCAGCCCTTAGCATCGGGCTCCGTGCCGCGAAAGCCGGAACTATTGGCTCAACCCGACGGGTTGTTGCGGTTTGCAATGCGGCCAATCAACGCCTTCAACCGCCTCAACGCCGCCACCCGGCAGATGGTCGGCGCCTGGGGTGAGCCGGACCGGCTCGCCGATATGCGTCATGGCTGGTTTCCCGGCGGCGCATCAGATCCGCAAATTGTTGGCGTTGGCGCGGACGAAATCGATGAACGCCCGCAGCTTTGGCGGGACGAGGCGACGGCTGGGATAATAGAGGTGGAGCGGTTCGTAGGTGGGACAGAAAGGCTCCAGCACCTTGACCAGCGCGCCTGAGGCGAGAAGCGGCGCAGCGAGGCCTTCGGCGGCAAAGGCCAGGCCAAGCCCTTGCGCGGCGGCGGTGATGCAGAGCGGCAGTGTGTTCACGACCAGACGTGCGTCGGGCGTGAACTCGACCTGGCGTCCATCGACAACAAACTCCCAGGGCGAGATGGCGCGGGTGCGGGTGAAGGCGAAGGCGATGCAGCGGTGGGCAGCGAGGTCGGCGGGTCGTTTTGGCGTGCCGTTACGCGCCAGGTAGTCGGGGCTGCCCAACACCACCGTCTGCAACGGCCCGCCCAGACGCGCGCCGATCATATCCTTCTCGAGAAGCTCGCCGATCCGCAGGCCGGCATCGAAGCCCTGCGCGGCGATATCGACGAAATTGTCGTCGAAGATCAGGCTAAGCCGCACCTCCGGGTAGGCATCCATGAACGGTCCCATCAGCGGCTCGATCAGCAGCGGCGCGGCGATCCACGGCAGGCTCAGGCGCAGCGTGCCGGCGGGGCGGTCGCGGGTCTCGCGCAGTGCCGCGCCTGCCGCCCGGATCTCCTCGGTCGCTGGGCGCACCTGGTCGAAATAGTGGGCGCCGGCTTCGGTCAGGCCGACGCTGCGGGTCGTGCGGTTGAGGAGCCGCACCCCGAGACGCTCCTCGAGACCCTTGACCGCCTCGCTGAGCGAGGCCGGGGCGACGCCGAGTTCGGCAGCGGCGCGGGTGAAGCTTTTTGCCTCCGCGACCTTCACGAAGGCGACGATGCCGCTGAACTGGTCGAGTCGCATTGTGAGGACATTCCAAATAGCCTTGTCGAACTCTACGGGTTTTTCCGGTGAACCAAAAGCGTCATGTTGGTCCGACGAACAGGCTTCGCTGTCGCGACGGCCCGAAAGGCAAGGAGACAGGACCGATGACCAGGCTCGCTTCGCTCGCCGCCGGCGCTCTCCTGGCGGTGTCGGCCGCCCCCGCCAACGGCGGCCCGCAGGAAGACCGCAACATCCAGTTGATCAAGGACTATTACGCAGCCTATGCGACCGGGAACCCGGAGGCGGTTCGGCCCTTCCTGGCGGCCGACATCGTGTGGCGCATTCCCGGCCACCATCCGCTAGCCGGCGACAAGCGCGGGCCGGAGGAAGTGGTCGCCTTCTTCCGTGGCCTGGCCGACGGCAAATTCAGGGCTGAGCCGATCTTCTTCCAGGCGCAGGGCGATCTCGTCGTCGACATCCATCGCGGCTGGTCGAACGTCGGCTCAGGTCCCGAGATCGACCAGCTTTTCGCCCTGATGTTTCGCATCAGGGACGGCAAGATCACCGAGGCGCAGAATTTCTTGACCGACATGTACCAGTCGGACACCTTCTACTGGACGCACTACAAGCTGAAGCCACTGCCCGGCCGACTGACGGATGACCGCTGAGACGGCGGCCTTTAATCCGTCGCGCCGCGCTTTTCGCTCCAGGCCAAAGGAGATTTACGATGTTGAAAATCCTGACGCTGGCCACGGCAACCACCGCCGCCCTCGGCTCAAGCGCCTTCGCCGCATCGCGCGTCGAGCGCGTTGCTTTCGCCTCGCACGGTGAGCAGATCGTCGGCGATCTCTATCTGCCCGAGGATCTGGACGCGAAACCTCGGCCCGCGCTGGTCGTGACCGGCGCCTGGATGACGGTCAAGGAACAGATGCCGGCCCGCTATGCCCGCGAGCTGGCCGACCGCGGCTTCGTCGCATTGACCTTCGATTTTCGCGGTTGGGGCGAGAGCGGCGGCGCCCGCCGCCAGTATGAGGACCCCAGCGCCAAGGTCGCCGACATCGAGGCGGCGGTCGCCTATCTCGCGGCCCGGCCAGAGATCAGCAAGGACCGCATCGGCGGGCTCGGCATTTGCGCCAGCTCCGGCTACATGGTCACTGCCGCCGCCAAAAATGCCGCGATCAAGTCGGTCGCTTTGGTCGCGCCCTGGCTGCACGATGCCGAGGTGGTCGAGCAGACCTATGGCGGCAAGGACGGCATTGCCAGGCTTGAAGCCGTGGGTGATGCGGCCGAGGCCGCCTATCGCCGCACCGACAAGCAGGCTTTCCTGCCCGCCGCCAGCCTGGCCGACGAGCGGGCGATCATGTTCAAGGTGCCTTACTATACAGAGGCTGGTCGCGGCATGATCCCGGCCTGGCGCAACGAGGCCGATCCGGCCTTCTGGCGCGGCTGGCTGACATTCGATGCGATCCAGGCTGCCCGGCGCCTGCATCAGCCCTTGCTGATGGTGCACAGCGAGGCGGCTGCCATCCCGCAGGGCGCGCACAAATTGTACGGGTGGCTGACCGGGCCGAAGCAGGAGCTGTGGCTCGACAACGTCACCCAGTTCGACTTCTACGACCGCGCTGCGCCGGTGAAGACAGCGAGCGACGCCGTTGAGGCGCATTTCCGCGCCACGCTGGGCGGTGCAGCGGAGGCGGGACAATGAGCCCCGTCACCCGCCGGTTTATTTTGGCGTCGGCAGTTCTTGCCGCGACGCTTGCCGCTCTGCCCGCCTTGAGCACCATGCAGTCCACGGCTGCGCTGACGAGCGAAGACAAGACCGCCATCGCCGAGGCGGTGGCGGGGATCGGCCTCTATGCCGATTTGCGCGAATGGGATCGGGTAAAATCCTATTTCACGACCCGCGTCACGACCGACTATACCAGCCTTTTCGGTGGCGAGGTCGCGACCAGCGACCGCGACGCGCTGATTGCTCAGTGGCAAGGCCTGCTACCGGGCTTCGACGCCACCCAGCACCTTATCACCAACATCGTTGTCGAAGGCGCGGGCAACGACGCGGTCGCGCGCAGCCATGTTCGCGCTACCCATTGGATCGACACACGGTTCTGGACGGTCGGCGCCAGCTATCTGCACCGGCTGGTGCGGACGCCCGAAGGCTGGCGCGTCAGCTCCATCTCGATCCATCGCTTATACGAGGAGGGCGACCGCGCCGTGCTGGCCGCCGCTGCGGACCGGGTGGAGGCGGCGGCGAAATGACAACGCAAGCTTGCGTCGGGAATCGGCGCCGACATTGGTGGTCCGGCCACTGCCCGATCATTTCATTTCGATGTGAACTCGTTTTGGTTCGGGAGCTTTGCCTCTCCTGAACATGCCCGGCGTCATGCCATGCATGGTCCGGAACGCACGGGAAAGATGGCTCTGGTCGGCGAAACCTGACGCAATGGCGGCCTCGGCGAGGCCGAGCCCCTGTTCGATCAAGGAGCTGGCGCGACGCAGTCTCCGGTCGCGGATATAGGCTGCAGGCGTCAGGCCAATCGCCTTCTTGAAATCCCGGATGACCTGAAACCGGGTGACGGACGCGGCGTCGGCAAGCCGCTGCAGGTCGAGCTGCGAGCCAAGGTCGCTTTCGACAAGCTCCTCGTAGAGCGAGAACCTCCGTCGCGATCCCGAGCCTTCGATCTCCTCTACCCGCCCGCTGCAATCGCCATGCCGAACGATGAGATGTCTCAAGGCGACGAGCAGCGACGTCTCGGCTTGCGTCGCGTCCGGTGAGGTCGAGCTCTGGTGCGCTGCCATCAACGCTGCGGCGAGATCGCTGTCTTCGATATTCCGACGTGAGAAGACCGGAGTGTCAGCCCTGCCCAGCTCGTGGGCGAGGCCCGCCATCAGCGGCACCGGGGGATAAAACGTCCGGTAGGCCCAGCCTTCATCCGCACCTTGTTCCCCGTCATGCCACTCCTCGGGATTGACGACAGCAATGGTGCCTGCCGGAGCGACTATTTTGTGGCGCCCGATGCGGATGCGTTCGCAGCCAGCCGTGATCAGCGCGATCACATAGGTTGGGTGCGTGTGCAGATCATAGCGATGCTGCGTGAAGCGCGCCTTGAACAGGCCAAGCTCAGGGAAGCTGGGGTGGCGCCAGTATTTCCTGGTCTCTGTCGCGTCCACGGCTTTTGTCCCTGCAGCGGTCAATCTGGTTCAAGACGCCTGTTATGCGGCCTTCTAATCGTGATCCAAACCGCCCTTTGCGGCTTGGAAGGAGAGCATCATGCCGCATAATGACCCGATCGCCGCTCTGACTCCAGAGGTCATAGCCTGGCGGCACCACATCCATTGCAATCCCGAACTCGGATTCAAGGAATATGAAACGGCGCGTTTCATTGCCGAGAAACTGCGCGCCTTTGGCCTCGACGAGGTGCATGAGGGGATCGGCGGCACCGGGGTCGTCGGCGTCCTGCGCAGCGGCACGGGCACACGCGCCATCGGCCTTCGCGCCGAGCTGGACGCGCTTCCCGTCGTCGAAAGGACCGGCTTGCCCTATGCGTCCAGGAACGAGAGCGTGATGCACGCCTGCGGCCATGACGGCCACGCCGCCATGCTGCTCGGCGCGGCCAGCCTGCTCAGCCAATCCCGCGCCTTCGACGGCACCGTCTACTTCGTCTTCCAGCCAGCCGAAGAAAACGAAGGCGGCAGCCTGCGCATGATCGAAGACGGCCTGTTCGAGCGTTTCCCGGTCGAGGCGATCTATGCCGTCCACAACTGGCCGGGCCTGGAGCAGGGGACGATCGCCGCTCGCGCTGGAGCACAGATGGCGGCCGTCGACAATTTCGAGCTGACCTTCGAGGGTTTTGGCGCGCATGCGGCCATGCCGCAGCTCGGCGACGACCCGATCCTGGCCGCGGGCGCCTTTGTCCAGGCGGTTCAGCGTATCGTCAGCCGCTCGGTCGATCCGCAAACCGCGCTGGTCGTCAGCCTCACCCAGATCCACGGCGGCAAAGTCGGCAACATCGTGCCGGGCAGGGTCTGGCTGCAAGGCACCTGCCGGTTTTTCGAGCCCAATCATTCCGATCATTGCGAGAAGCTGATCGGCGAGATCGCCCACGGCATTGCCGCAGCCCATGCGCTCAAGGCCACGCTCGACTACAAGAAGGGCTATCCGCCGCTCATCAACACGGCTGACGCCACGGCCCGCGCCATCGCGGCAGCCGCCGCCACCGTCGGCAGCGAGAACGTCTCGACCGAGTTCAGCCCGAGCCTCGGCTGCGAGGATTTCGCCTTCATGATCCGCGAGGCTGGCGGCTGCTACGCGTGGATCGGCGTCGGCGATGTCGGGCCCGGCGAGGGCCTGCACGGCGACCGCTACGTCTTCAATGACGAGATCGTGCCGACCGTGCTGCGCTACTACGTCAATCTGGTCGAGCAGACGCTTCCCGCCTCGTGAACCGTCAGAGGGAAAACTGACGGCTCAGCGGGAATCGATCTGAATGCGATTCGTGGACGATAAGCCGGGAAGGGGTTAGGGCGAACCAACCCGACGCATCTCAGCCGGCTGTGGCCACGAGTTGCGTTACGCGGACGGGATTTTCAAGCACTGTCTGTGCGGTATCGGCCTGATTTTCATCGACCTGCGCCATCACGAAAATGACGCCTTGTTCAACCTTCGGCTCACTCGGCTGTCTAGCAACATCGGCAGATGCCTGGAGAAGCCCACCAGCAAAGCCGCCGCAGGCCCCACCGACGAGAATTAAGCCAGCCACCGCTCCGACAGGATCAATGCCGGTGGCCTCAAAAGCACCCAGGCCGATTAACAGACCAGCGGCCGCGCCAAGCGCGGCACCGCCCGGACCACGCAGGACAGCCCTGATTTCGTCGTCGTAAGGTCCGATGACGCTGATCTGTTCTTGAGAAACTCCTGCCGCCTGAAGCGCGGCAACGGCACGCGCTGCCTGGTCGCGGGAATCGAAAAGTCTGCTGATTGTTCGCATTTTGACACTGCCCATCGCATAGTCGCCCGCCGCTCTTTTCGACGCGGGGGGCGTCTCCTCCCCTCGCGTTCAGGTCACTGAATGATCTTGACGATCTTGCGTGTGCCGGGATCAACAAGAACGGTGCGATTGTCAACGACGACGTAGCGATACTCGACGTCGGGAACTTCGTGAAGCTCGACCGTCTCGGGTATCGTTGAACCGATATTGAGTTCCACGCCAGGGAGTTCCACGGATGCGAGCGGCTGCTTTTCCACATATTCCCTGATCACGGTCTCCTGTTCAGGCGCGATGATCACGTCCTGAGCGGCAACAGCGCCAACGCTGGCCAGCAGAAAAAGGCCCGCGGCTGCGGTGGAAAGATGCATTCTCATAACTGCCTCCTTTATGTCTGTGACTTGAAGCCCATTTGCGCTGGACGGCATCAGCGCCTTGCTTACCCAAACTTGAGGCAGCGGCAAACGTTCCTTAGCTGGGCTTCGGTCCGATTCGGCAGGCCTTTGCGTAGGGCCTAAGTCTGACGCGTCGCGCCCAAAGGACGATGCCGCGGGTTTCGGGGCGCACCGACTGCACGCTTCAATTGCTATGAACCACGGGCGCTATGAAACCGTAGGCGCTATGAACCGTAGGCGACAGCGAAACGGCAAGAAGGCCCGCCGCGTCCAAGCGGCGAGCTTCTCCTCCCCAGGCCATTTCACTCAATCGATGATTTTAACGATCCTGCGTGTGCCTGGATCAACAAGAACGGTCCGATTGTCGACGACGACGTAGCGATATTGGACGTCGGGAACCTCATGAAGCTCGACCGTCTCGGGCAGCGCCGAGCCGATATTGAGCTCCACGCCAAGCAGGTTCACCGAGGCGAGCGGCTGCTTTTTCACATACTCCCTGATGACGGTCTCCTGTTCGGGCTGGATGATCACGTCCTGGGCAGCCACGGCGCCGACACTTGCCAGCAGCAGAAATCCTGCGGCTGCAGTGGAAAGATGCATTCTCATAAGTTTTTCCTTCCTAATGAGCTGTCTTGCGCTGGGACGCATCTTCGTCGCGCCAAGCTCGCCTTCAACAACGAGACAGCTGCAAACGTTCCGCGGCTGGGCTTCGGTCCGACCAGAGACGCCGTGCCGTTGGACCTAAGTCTGAATTGTCGTGCGCAAAGGGCGACGATGGCGTGTGGCCCGGAACCACGACTGCCAGCACTCGTTGCTCGCCGTGCGTCACGGGAGGAATCGATGGAGAATAGTGTTCACCAAGCCCGCTGGCTACTTGCACCGGTCTTCGCTGTCTCCATTGCCTTCCTGGCAATTGGAATAGTCGTCAGCTGACGAAGGACCGACTTGACGATGTGGCTGATGGACGAAGATATCTGCGCAGCTAAGTCCCTTCCTGCGCCGATAAGGGACCACCCGCCATTCCTCGATTTGGCGGGTGGTCCCTCGTTTGCGTCCAATGTTCAAACGAGCTTCAGTGGGAAAACGGAAATGGACGACAACAACAAAGATCGATCGTTTCTCGACCGCGACCGCCTGTCGGTGGACCAGTATTACGAGGTGGAGCATTTCGCGCGAGAAAATGGCGTTTCGCCCAGCCAGGTCAGCAGGCTGATCAAAAAGAACGGCAACGATCGGATGACCCTTACGCAAGCGGTGAGAGCATTGCGCGACCGGAAGTGAAAGTACGCAGCACCTTCCTCCGCTGCCAGGGGCGACAGGTGCCGTTAGCACGTGGTTGAGGCGTCATATTTGCTGCCTCGCTCAACCATGGCAGTGGCGCTTGCGCAAAAAACCGCAAGGTTGCGGTTTTCGTCCAGCCTGCAAGCCCTAAGTTCCCTTGTTATTGATCGGTGCAGATCAAAGATGGCGTCACTTAGCGTCGTTCGACGACAGATTGGCTGGTTCTCTCGAATCGTGCCGCTGGCGCGACGCGCCGCCGACCGGGCCGGTGGAGATATGGCGCCATACAGACCGACAAGATTGCTCGATCGGTGGAATGCACTGTCGCTGGCCACTCAGTTTCTGCTCGCCGGCGGGCTGTTTTCGCTGTCGGCGATGATCGTGGTTGGAATGTCCGTGACAAGCCAGATTGAAGCCGCGGTCACCCGGAACTCGGCCGCCTCTACCGCTCTTTACGTCGACAGCGTCATCGCGCCGCTGCTTCCCGACATGCGCAGGAGCGAGATGCTGGACGAGAGCGTTGCGCACGCGCTGGATGAAACGCTGGGCCAAGGCGCGCTCGGCAAAAGGCTCGAATCGTTCAAGCTATGGCGCCGCGATGGCACCATCCTCTATTCAACCAATAAAAATCTGGTCGGGAAGCGCTTTCCACTCAGCGACAATCTCCGGGCCGCATTCGCCGGCGACATGGTTGCTGAAATGGACAGGCACTACGATAACCAGGCTGAGAGGGACAGCGGCCTGCATCTTCTTGAAATCTATAATCCGATGCTTCAGCCATGGTCGGGCGAAGTCGTGGCTGTTTTGGAATTCGACGAGATCGCCACCGATTTTGAAAAGGATCTCCGGCAGGCACTCGTTCGGACCTGGTTCGATGTCGCAGCCGTCACCGCGGTTTTTTTCCTCGGTCTTTCGGTGATCGTTTTTCGTGGCAGCCGCACGATTCGTTCGCAGAGCCGCTCCTTGAAGCAGCGCATTGCCGAACTTTCCGTCCTGGTTGCTCAAAACAGAATGTTGAGGCTGCGGGTGCAACGTGCTTCGCAGCGCGCCACGGCACTTAACGAGCGTTACCTCAGGCGGATCGGCGCGGACCTGCACGACGGGCCGGCGCAACTGGTTGCCCTCGCTGCGCTAGGGATTGACAGCCCCATGCTAGCCGATCCTGCCACGTCGGCTGCGGCGCGCGCACGGGAATTGCAGGTGGTCAAAGCGAATCTGGACGATGCGATGCGAGAAATCAGGAATGTCAGCAAGGGTCTTATGCTGCCGCATGTCGAGAATGCCGAGTTGACGGAAATCCTCGAGCTTGCCGTGCGAGCGCACGAAGAGCGGACCGGCGTCAAAGTGATGCTGTCCATGACCGGGAGCCACACACCCTTGTCGCCAGCGGCCAAGATCTGCATCTTTCGCTTCATTCAGGAGGCGCTGAACAACGGCTTTCACCATGCCGGGGGTGCCGATCAATCGGTCGCGAAACATTTCGACGGGGAGCGCGTTTCTATCGAGGTTTCCGACACCGGCCCAGGTTTCGACCCGAAGATCATCCATCCTGAACGGCTGGGGCTCATCGGGCTGCGTGAGCGGGTAGAAAGCCTCGGCGGCCAATTTGATGTAACATCTTCACAGAACGGCACGGTGGTGAAAATGGTTCTCAACACAGTCGAAATAGGACAGGCGTGATGGCAGCGGCCATAAAGCTCGCCATTGTCGACGACCATCCGCTGTTCAGGGAAGGCGTTGTGCGCACCCTCGAGCAGATCGGCGGGTTCGAGATCGTTGCCCAAGGCAGCAGTAGAGATGACGCCTTGCGGATATCGGAAGACCAGCAGCTCGATATTCTGCTGATGGACATCTCGGTGCCTGGAGGGGGCCTCAGCGCAGTCGAGCCGGCTTTGGAGCGGCACCCGGATCTGAAAATCGTGATGCTGACCGTTTCGGAGGAAAACCAGCACGTCATGACCGCCTTGCAGAGCGGGGCAAGAGGCTATGTCCTAAAAGGTGTCGGATCGAGAACCCTGGCCGCCATACTGCGCACGGTGGCGATGGGCGAACGGTATGTTTGTCCGCAATTGTCGGCGCGCGTGTTGGTCGACCTGTCCAGCCAACCAACCGCGATCGAGAAACCCGACGTTCTGGCCGAACTCACCAGTCGCGAAAGAGAGATCCTGACGCTCGTTGCCGCGGGATTGAGCAACAAGCGGATCGGTCTTCAGCTGAACCTGCACGAGAAAACCATAAAGCATCACATGACGCGGATTCTGGCCAAGCTCAATGTGAGCAACCGCACCGAAGCCGCGATGACATTGCGCGACGCGACCGAGCATCAGCATCCGCCTGTCCGCGATCCTGCATGAAGCAAGACAGCCTTGCGGCCTGTGGAATGCGCCATCACTCGATCATCCGGAGCAGTCTTGCCCGATCGGATTTCTTTGCCTGCCGCCGAATGATGGTGCGGCCCATGGCATCGCGCATCTCATAATGGCCGCCGTCGATGCGCTCGCTCAGCCCGTTGGAATGCACCACACCCACGCTTGCCCCGCGCACCTCGATCCGGTCTCCAGTGGTCACGTTAATATACGTCTTGGGCTTGTTGCCAGGATTTAGCGCGGTAGCCGGATTTGTCGGGGGAGTGACGTTCAGTGCTTTTGTTTCGTTCGCATTGCCGTTCGGGTCCGTGGCCTGTGGGGCTGCGGCATTTCCAGGGTCTGTGGCATTTCCAGGGTCTGTGGCATTTCCAGGAGCGTTTCCAGAGTTGCCGGGGCTTTCAGTGTCTCCTGAGTTGCCGGAGCCAGAGTTGCCGGAGCCGGAGTTGCCGGAGCCGGAGTTGCCGGAGCCAGAGTTGCCGGAGCCGGAGTTGCCGGAATCAGAGTTGCCGGAGTCTGAGTTCCCAGCGTTCCCAGAGTTCCCTTGTGCCCAGGCGGCCTGTGGGCTTAGCGTCAGGGACAGGCCGTCCTGTGCCACACGGTAGGGGCTGACGACGAGAACCAAGGCTGATGCGCTCAGGCAGATGGCGACGCGAAGCCCTCGAAGAGATTTGAGACTGCGCTGCGATTGAGGCCGGGCAGGCCGCGCACCGGCGAGAACTCTTGTCTCACAATGCTTCGGGCGCTGCGGCCGTATTGCGTCTGTGATCAATGAATTTGCCAATAGCACGCCAGAATATCCTTTTACCGTCACGCCCTATGTTGCATCTCTGCCTATTTCGAATTCGTCCAAGTCAATCCTTCGCCAAGCCAATCTTCTGAACTGCACCGATTTATCAGGCTTTCGCCATCATCGGGCTGTGTCAAGACCCACCAGTCACAAGGGGGAGAACCGGTGGGTCTCGCTGGCGCAGGAAGGGACTCATGACTGCGCGAGTGCGTTGCCTTCATCGGTGGACCTCATCAGCCGATGAAAAGCCCGACGGCGGCGACCCCGAACACCAGGCCAAATACCGGAAAAAGCAGCCAACGTGCCTGGTGAATGCTGGGGTCCATTGCAGCCTCCTGTCACGGTGTCGGCATCGCAACGACGCCTGCAGGAACTCGGTTCCTACAAACTCCCCCATTTCAGGCTTTTGCCATAGCGGTCCCGGACCAAAGCACTGCCTGGGCCAGCCCATGGTCGGCAAGCGGCCAGACCGAAGTCCTAGCTCAGGCCTTTTGAGCAGGGAGGACGCCGTCCAGATGTAATCCAGGTGGGAAGCGGCTGGAAGGAACCTCGACACGCAGAAAGCCTGTCAGTTTGAACAGGCGTAATAGCCGTGCCTTCGGTGGCAGAGACTTGTCGATGCAGACGAGGGGTCCGCCGTGGGGGCAGCGGACCCCTCGATTAACCCGAACTAGGGCGTCAGGTCAGAATAAGGACGATCTTGAATGTATCCGGGTCGACGATGATGATACGGCCATCGGCCAACACGAAATACTGGTACTCTTCGTAAGCCGGGACGATCTCGATGATTCGCCGTGGCAGAGGACGCAGTTCAACCCTCTGCCGCGGAACCTCGACACCGACTGAGATGTCAAAGTCGACGTCGGCAACCGGTTCGACCTTTTCCTGCTTGAGGATCTGGGTGACTTGCGTTTTCTGCTCAACGGTCACATTGCTGATCGCGCCGGTCTCCGTCTCATCCTGTGACTGAGTAGTGCCCTGAGTCTGCTGCTCGGTGGCAGTACCGGCCTCGCCCTGGGTCTGCTGCTCGGTCTGGGTCTTGGCCTTGTCCTGCGCCTGTTGCTCGGTCGTGGCGCCAGCCTCGCCCTGGGTCTGCTGCTCGGTCTTGGCCTTGTCCTGCGCCTGTTGCTCGGTCGTGGCGCCGGCCTCGCCCTGGGTCTGCTGCTCGGTCTGGGTCTTGGCCTTGTCCTGAGCCTGTTGCTCGGTTGTGGCGCCGGCCTCGCCTTGAGTCTGCTGCTCGGTTGTGGCGCCGGCCTTACCCTGTTCGCCCATCGCACCTTCCGGGCAACCGGCCGAGCCGGCCGGGCAGTCGGTGCCGGACTGGCTCTGGGCCGGCTGCTGTTCCTGAGCGAATGCTGCGCCACAGCCAACGCCTATGGCCAGCATACTGGTGATCAGAACTTTTTTCACGAGACGTCTCCTTCGAAAAGTCTGTCCCTTCATGGGGAAAACCACCTCTGGAATGTTTTGTTCCAAGCGAATTGACCGGGCGCGGAAGCCGCGTCCAGGCGCGCGCCGGACTGGGCCAGCGAGCGCGCCGAATAGGCCGTGTCCAGCAGAGGCGCGGGCTCTCCGTTCGGCCCACTCTTCCAACTGGCGGTTGGTAGACGCCGGGCAGCCGGCACGCGAATGATTTTTCTCGGTCCGCGCGCACCGGGCACATCTCAGCCCCCAAGCCGTGCTTGACCGCTTGATCGCCCCGTCGCACCTGCGGGTACGGCGGACTTTTGCCTGCGCCAGCCTGTGAGGCTGGAACACTGTCCTGCGACGAAAGTTTAGTGCCAGCAGCGTAGTATTGTCCCCTCATACAATGCTGCGAGATCGGTAGCTCCGGTCAACCCGCGTCTTCTCCCCGAGGGCGCGGGCTTTCTGCTGTTGTCCAGGCCTTCCGGCGTGACGAATGCTGCCGACGGTCTTTGCGAGAGTTCGGTTTCATCGGGAGCGATGGCGTTCAGACCGTCCCCGGCTGCGGGTTGCAGCGCTACACAGCGACGTTCCGCATGCGGTCCCTGTCCTGCGAGGAGTTTGTCCTGCGAGGAGGTTTGCCTCAGTCCCGAATGGCCGTTCCTTGACAGCAAAAAGTGCGCTTCACATATTTTCCGCAGCCGTCGCTCACGGCTCTCGTGGAAGCTCAAACACTCGTTCAGTTGAATGGAGGTTGTAATGAACGACAGGACTTTCGATCGGCCTGTTTTCGTCAGGAAAGGGGAGTTCATGGTGGAGGAAATCGAATGCTTGACCGATGCTTTCGAGTTCCTGCAGGAATGGCCGAACAATCGCCGAGGGCCGATCTTTGACACGGCGTTCCGCGCCTGCCAGCGCGCCTATGATGGCCAGGTTCCCATTTCCGTTGCACGCGAGGCTTTCGCCGGCTTCGCGAGATCGGCCAAAATACTCGAGGCCGCCTCTGCAGCTATCCCCTGGATGACGGCACAGAAAACCGGTCGCGGTGGCGTGACGGCGTAACCGATGTAGCTGCCTAAAGCGCGTCGCGTTGGAATGGACCCATGCGACGCATGCGGCTCGCTTAGGGTTTTTGAAAGTATGCATGCCGTCTTGCAAAACCGCTGCGCACCCTCGGTTCCAGCCCGAGGACGTGCTTTTGCGCGACATGCATCAGCGGAAAGATGGCCGGCGCCGCAGGGAGCGGGGAGGTGGGGTTGCCTAGGTTGGCGCCGGCCAGGCGGCGTTGGGGTTCGCCACGAAGGAAGCGTAGCAAAGTTTGCCAGATCGGTTATGGCGTGATCGCGGAAGTTCGCCGGGCCTGCCTATGCCTCAGGGGATTT
Source organism: Mesorhizobium sp. WSM4816 (assembly GCF_055811535.1). Lineage (NCBI taxonomy): Bacteria > Pseudomonadati > Pseudomonadota > Alphaproteobacteria > Hyphomicrobiales > Phyllobacteriaceae > Mesorhizobium > Mesorhizobium sp. WSM4816. Next base: position 25,097 of record NZ_JBVVQR010000020.1, read on the forward strand.
CCCTTCCAACGTCGTTTGTTCGAGGGGCTTTACCTGCGCGCGCTCGCCGACTTGGAGCGGCGTAATCGCCGATCGGAACTGCGTACTTAGAAATCGCACTTCTGGGCTTATGCAACGAACGCCAGCTAATCCGGCTTTGGCACAGAGGTTATCGTCGCCAGATAGAAGCCCGAGCAAATCGAAGTCGGATCATCTCTTCACTAAGCAATTCCGGTCGGGCTTTTTGGCCGTCCAATTCGGGAACAATTAGCGTGAAAAGAATTCTGCTCAGCGTCGCGTCCTCTGCCTTGGCCCTTCTGTCGGTATTTGTCCCTGCCTTTGCGGAGGGAGATGCTGCGCTGGGGCAAAGAGCGTTTCAACGCTGCTCAGGATGTCATTCAACCGCCGACCAGAGAAAAGCCGGCCCCGGCCTCGGCGGCATTGTCGGACGGCCCGCCGGATCTCTGGAGGGGTTCCGTTATTCGGAAGCCCTGAATTCGTCCGGATTGGTATGGGACGAGGCAACGCTCGACCGGTTTCTAGCGGCGCCCCGCGAGGTTGTTCCGAAAACGACGATGACGATGGGCGTGTCCAAGCCTGAGGACCGACAGAATATTGTCGCATACCTGAAGTCTTTGTCGCAGTAGGCTTGAATTTGCATCCCGGAATGCGGGCATCGTTTTCGAATCCGCCCGCCATCGGAAAGTGGCGAGCCACCTTCCGCAATGCGCCGGCCTCCAACCCTGAGCACACGTGCCGTCTCTGCGACCTGCGGCAACGGACCCGCTTTGTTCTGACGTCCACCCCAACATGGCCAGGTGCTTTTCGAAGGTGAGCGGTGTTCGACGCCGCGCACGCCTGCTTCGTTTCAGACTTTGAACCGTAATGTCTTCGCCTACATGATTCCGTCCGCACGTGGTCCGTCAGAGAGGCGTCCGAGGACGTCGCGCAGGAATCCTGTTCCCCATCGGGCTGATGCTAGGCCTGCTTCTACTCCCTTTGCTTGGTGCATAGCTTATAGGCACCGCCTTTCTGCTGTCCGACAACGTCATCTATCTGTCATATTGTGAACTTCCCGAAAACTTAGCCGACGATAGACTCCCCGCCTGAACACCCCAAAGCGTGGCCAATGCTGAGCGACAGAGAAGGGGGGAGGGAATGGGGAGGCAAGGCGGTGTCAATGCGACAAGGGGGGCACTTCTTGCCCTGAAATGCGCGTTGCTGCTCGCAGTGATCCTCCTCACCAATCATGGCTTTATCGACCGCATCCGTTTGCTCATTGACGATCAGCGCCAGCTGACCTTGATGATCTTCAGCATCATCTGGGTCATCTCTGTGTTGGCAGTGTTGGCCGCTGCCTTTCATCCCAACTGGATCATTCGGCTCCTGTGGGCCGTCCCCCTCGCGATATCAAGCGCCGCAGCCTATGGCTATTACCTTGTCCAAGGGTCCGAGTTCTTCATCTTCGACGTTCTCAATTTCTGGACGGTCCGTCACGAGGCTCACAGGGCGTCCGAATTTTATTCCAACGCGATTTGGTGGTCGGTCGCTGTCGCGATATTGGGTGTTGTCGCAATCGCCATGCCCCCCTCCCTTCCGCCACTGGCGACACGCAAGTCCAGATACTGGTCACCACTAGTGCCCATGTTGCCGATCGTCCTCATTGCGGGCGTGGTTATTTATCGAGAGGGCAAAGGTTCAGAAGCGTTGCCGAAGCAGTTCTCGCCGCTGTCCCTGGCAGCGATCGCAGCTTACAAGTTGAACAGTGGAACGTTCCCGGAGCGGGAAATCGTATCCATGACACCGGAACGAAAACAGGCGCGGGCTATCGTGCTGCTGGTCGACGAAAGCATTCGGTCCGACTTCGTAAGTCTTGAGCCCCGTAACCCCGTCACTCCGCAACTGGCCGAACTCAGAAGCCGATTGATTGATTTTGGCCCCGCTGTGTCCGGCTCAAATTGCTCTCTTCAATCGAACGCATTGCTTCGCTTCATGGCCTATCCTCGAGATCTAATCCAGTCAGTCAAGGCGAGCCCGACAGTTTGGCAGTATGCAAAGAGGGCAGGTTATCGCACCGTGTTCATAGACGCCCAGGCAGGTTTCGTCACCGTCTATGGCAAACTGCAAAACTACATGACCCCCGCCGAAGCGATTTCGATCGACCGATTCTACAAGTTGGACAATGCAATTCGAACGCATGATCTCGACGATGAACTCGTTAATATTGTGCTCAAGGAAATGAGCGTCGGCGATCCTGTTTTTATATACGCGAACAAGAATGGCGCGCATTTTCCATACAGTGACGGGTCGCCTGCGGAGTTTGCATCCGACGCCGGCACCTCAGGGACGCTTCAATCCTATGCAAACGCGGTGCGCTGGTCGACAGACCGCACTTTGTCTCGTTTGATCGATGGGGCCGACTGGAGGGACGCAACGATGATTTACACGTCGGACCATGGACAAAATTTCAGCGTCGGCCGTCTCACGCACTGCAGTTCATATACGAATGTAGACCCGAACGAAGCCATAGTTCCAATGTTGGTTTCAACCGGGGATGAGGAGCTTCAGGCCCGCTTTGAGAAAGTCGCCAAGCAATATCCGAACATGGCCACTCATTTTGCGATAGCGCCAACGCTGTTGGAGTTGATGGGGTACCGACCATCCGAAATATCGGCTCGATACGAAAGCTCCCTCCTTCACGGCCTTACATCGCAGCTTCAGTTCGTAACAGACGATATCCTCGGATTGTTCTCCAATCGTCCCGCTTGGCACTCCGTCGATCCAACGATTCAAAAGGGTCGCCAGCGGCTTGACCTCCTGGTTACGCTGACGAACTCGCTTCCGAATATTTGCGAGGGCGGCATTGGCTGCGTCGCAGGTCCGGAACCAATCTCGAGCGAATAGCAGGGGATCGCAGAGAAAAAGGAAGATCGACAATGGCGAAAGAACGCAAGTCGGCTGACGCGGCATTGAACGACAGCAAGAACACGCTATCGGATGGCCGCAAAACACATTCTCGACTTGTCCAGCAGATACCCAATGCCATAACAGCGCTGGCGCTTTGCTCGGGCTTGGCTTCCGTTCGCTTCTCGATCGAAAACGAGTTCGAATTCGCACTGTTGGCGATCGTCGTGGCAGCAGTGCTCGACGGTCTTGATGGCCGTCTGGCGAGGCGGTTGCATGCGTCGTCACAGTTCGGAGCCGAATTTGACAGTCTTGCGGATTTTCTTAGCTTCGGCGTGGCGCCGATCGTCCTGCTTTTCTTTTGGGGCGAGGCATTGATGACCGGCCCGTTCAGCCTGTGCCTAATGGCATTCGCTCTTGCTTCGGCCGCGCGCCTGGCGCGCTTCAATGCGCAGTCAAATTCGGCAGCAGCGGCATGGCAGAAAGCGTATTTCACTGGGATGCCGACACCGGCCGCCGCCCTAACGGTTTTGTTGCCCATATCGCTGGCTCCGCCGACACCTGCAACTGTTCAGATTGCGGGGCTGCACGCAGCTCTGATCGCTTTCTTGATGGTTTCGACGATCCCGACTTTTTCCGGGAAGAAGTGGGCTTGCCAAGTCCCCAAGTGGATGATGATCGCGTTGTTCTTAGCAGTCGCAGGGCTAGTTGCGGCCGTCGTGCTCTACCCCAGCGAGTTTCTGGTTGTTCTGACTGTCCTTTATCTCGCCTCCATTCCGATCAGCTGGATCAGTTTCCGTCATGATGAGAAAATTCACGACGAAATCGATGTCGAAACCGCTCGCGTAGTGGAATGACATCTGGAAGCCTTGATGGCTGTCCAGGTCCCGGCTCGGGCAGGCAGCAACTACCTCGCGGCAACGGCCGCCTCCCACCTATGGCGACCTTCCGAACGTCTGCAACGAGCAGGGCCGCGCCGCTCTTCCCCGATCTGTGAGGACGGTCTCGGGCGGGTACCAAGCGTTCGATTCAATCCACTCTAGCCGGGTTTATGCACAGCGCTGAACGTTTGGCGGCCTAGGTGTTGATCTTCCGAAGCGGAAGCAGCAGTCCTTTTCAGGGCCGTTCGCCGCAACTGGCGCATCTACTGCTTTTCGATCCCCGTGAACGGCAATGCCGGCGCTGACCGCGCAAATTCGGACGTGCCTCGCCTGTGTGGCGCATTCAGAAACCACGTTTCTAACGTCATGCAAATTGCGCTGTCTAATCCAGCATCGCCCGGCGAGCTAGGTTTGGCGTTAGCCACCAAAATGCCAATGTCTCAGTCGGCCGGGAAGCCCCAGGCCGCTTGGGAAACCTGTTCGGGTGGAGCAACCCAGGAGAACCTACCGGCCATGATCTCACTGAATATCAACGGGCGAGAGCACGAGATTGACGTTGACCCCGAAACCCCGATCCTTTGGGTCCTGCGTGACACGCTGGGAATGAGCGGCACCAAATTCGGCTGCGGCGCAGCGCTCTGTGGCGCCTGTACGGTGCATCTGGATGGCGAGGCAATCCGCTCGTGCAGCACACCGGTTTCCGCCGTTGAAAGCGGCAGGATCACCACGATTGAAAAGACAACCGACGGCACCGACCGTGTCGGCGCGGCTGTCCACGCTGCATGGGTCAGGCACGACGTGGCACAATGCGGCTACTGCCAGAGCGGCCAGATCATGAGCGCGACGGCCTTGCTCGCGTCGCTGTCGCCCGGAGCGCAGCCGACCGCCGAAGAGATCGACTCCGCCATGGCCGGAAACATCTGCCGCTGTGGAACCTATGCCCGTATCCGCGCCGCTATAGCCGACGCCGCCAGCACCCTCGTCTGAAGGAGACGCATATGTTCCCCAACATGGATCACAAAGAGCTGCCGCGTGCGCTGCAACACATCATGGAACGGGGCCGTTCAACGACGGTCCAGGCGATGCCACGCCGCAGCTTTCTCAAGCTGGCGGGGACTCTCGGCCTGGCTGTCGGCATTTTCCCTGATTTGGCAGTCGCGCAGTCGTCCGAGGCCGATGAGGCGGCAGCCAGTCTGAAGCCGACCGAGCGGCCCTCTGCATTTGTCCACATCGCGCCCAATGGAGAGGTTACGGTCACAATCAACCGGCTGGAGTTCGGTCAAGGCGTCCAAACGGCATTGCCCATGATCCTTGCCGAAGAACTCGATGCGGACTGGAACCTGGTGCGCAGCCAACTCGGCACCAATGACATCGCCTATGTCGATCCGCTCTTCGGCATGCACCTTACCGGCGGTTCGAACACCATCAAGAACAGCTTTACGCAGTATCGCGAACTGGGTGCTCGTGTTCGCGCCATGCTGCTGGCGGCCGCTGCGACCCGCTGGAACGTGGCGGCGTCCACTCTGCGAACCGAGGCCGGCGCGGTTCTGGCCTCCGATGGCCGCAAGCTCGGTTATGGAGAGCTTGCCGAGGCGGCCATGGCCTTGCCGGTGCCGCAGAAGATTGCGCTGAAGGATCCCAAGTATTTCCGCGTCATCGGCCAGCCCACCCGGCGTTTGGACGCTCAAGCCAAGAGCAGCGGCCAACAGAGTTTTGGCATCGACTTCAAGCTGCCGGGACAGTTGACGGCCGTGGTGGCTCGTCCTCCCGTCTTCGGAGCCAAGATAGCCACCCTGGACGACAGCGCAGCCCGCGCCGTCAAGGGCGTGAAGGCCGTCCTGCGCGTGCCGCTGGATCGCGGTGCCGAGGGCGTGGCCGTCGTGGCCGACGGATATTGGCAGGCGTCTCAGGGCCGCGATGCCCTCAAGGTGGAGTGGGACACATCTGCCGTCGAAAAGGTCGATAGCGAACGGCAACTCGCGCACTATCGCGAGATGGCCACTCGCCCTGGCCCGCGCCAGTTCGATTCCGACATGGTGCCATTGGAAACGGCGCCGCTGAAGCTCGAAGCTGAGTTCGTATTCCCGTATCTCGCCCACGCGGCGATGGAACCGCTGAACTGCACGGTACGGCTTGCCGATGATCGTGCCGAGATCTGGATGGGAAGCCAAAGTGCCGGACCCGATGCCGCCGCTGCCGCAGCCGTGCTCGGCCTCAAGCCGGAACAGGTCGTGCTTAACGTGCAGATGTCGGGCGGCGGCTTCGGTCGGCGCTTTTCCAGCACCTGCGACACCGTGGTCGAGGCCTGCGAAATAGCCAAGGCCGCCAGGTCGGCGGGGCTGAATGCACCGATCCGTACGCTTTGGAGCCGCGAGGACGATATGAGGGGCGGCTACTACCGTCCATTGCACCTGCACCGCGCCCGCATCGGCTTTGACAAAAAGGGCAAGGTGCTGGCCTGGGATCACAGCATCGTCGGCCAGTCGATACTTACCGGAACCGTGTTCGAGCAGTTCATGGTGAAGAACGGCATCGACGCCGCCACGACGGAGGGCATGCGGGCTCCCTATCCGCTTCCAATGCGGCTGACCGTGCATCATCCCAAGGACAACGTGCCGGTTCTGTGGTGGCGCAGCGTCGGCTCCACCCATACGGCTTATGTGATGGAGACCCTGCTCGACGATATAGCGCGTGCAACCGACCAAGACCCTGTAGCCTACCGCATGCAGCTCTTCGGCGATCAGCACATCCGCCATCGTGACGCATTGCAGCTGGCCGTCGACAAGAGCGGGTACGGCAAGATGCAATTGTCCGAGGGGCGGGCCTGGGGTGTGGCGGTGCACGAGTCCTTCAGCTCAGTGGTCGCTTACGTGGTGGAAGCCTCTGTTGCCGATGGACAGCCTAAACTGCATCGGGTCACGGCCGGGGTTCACTGCAATCTGGCCGTCAACCCTCTGACCGTGGAGGCGCAGGTACAGGGCGCGGCGATCATGGGCTTGTCGATGTGCTTGGCAGGCTCTGCAATAACGCTCAAGGACGGCGTCGTCGAGCAGAGCAACTTCAGTGACTATACGGTGGCGCGCATCACCGACGTGCCGGAATTCGACATCCACATCGTGCCTAGCGCCGAACCGCCCACGGGCATGGGCGAGCCCGGCTTGCCACCATTGGCGCCGGCATTTGCCAACGCCATGGCACGGCTCACAGGAAAACCGCTGCGTCAATTGCCGTTCAATCTGACGTAGTCGTTTTTACGCAAACGCTTCTGCTCGCTGCTTGCTGTTCCGGGGGCGAGCAAGGCAGATAACCGCCTTGTCGGCGCTCGGCTGCCATCGGGCGTTCGGAATCCGCGCAGTACCAGGCAGTCCGGAATGCCGACTCGTGCCGGCGGGGCTGCGCGGAGCATAAATATGTCGAGACAGGCATGCTGATTATCCGCCATAATCCTCATGGATACAGAAATGAGGTTTATAGGTGAGAAGAGGCGACTTCAGCGAATGGGCTGTGTTTATCGCGGTTGCCGAAGAGGGGAGTTTCACACGCGCGGCCGCAAAGCTTGGCCTCTCCCAATCCGCACTCAGCTATGCGGTGCGCATGCTCGAACAACGGATCGGTGTGCGATTGATCTCGCGAACGACGCGCAGCCTGTCGCTGACCGAGGCAGGCGAAAGGCTGCTTACCAGCCTGCGGCCGGCATTCGACCATATCGACAGTGAAATTGCTGCGCTCACGGCGCTTCGCGACAAGCCTGCAGGCACGATCCGCATCACCACGTTCCGGCATGCCGCCCGAACTGTCCTGTGGCCCGTACTGTCGAAACTGCTGCAGAAATATCCCGACGTCACGGTTGAGGTCCACGTCGATGAAGGTCTCACTGACATTGTCGCAGAGCGCTTCGACGCCGGTATCCGAATGGGCGAACAGGTGCAAAAGGACATGGTTGCGGTCCGGATCAGCCCGGACGTCAGGATGGCGGTCGTGGCATCCCCGTCGTACTTTGCCAATCGTCCCGCCCCGCAGACACCCCGCGACTTGAGCGAACACCGATGCGCAAGCTATCGCCAGAACACCGGGGGCGGCCTTTATGCCTGGGAGTTCGAACAGGACGGTGTCGAACTTGAGGTCCGGGTCAATGGACCGGTTATTTTCAACGACAACGAGATGCTCTTGCATGCCGCGGTCGATGGCTTGTGTTTGGTGTACACGTTCGAAAACCAGATATCCCAGCATGTTGCGGAGGGCCGCCTGGTCCGGGTGCTGGAAGACTGGTGCCCGCCATATTCGGGCTACCACCTCTATTATCCAAGCCGGCGGCAGCATACTGCCGCCTTCACGCTTCTGGTCGACGCCCTCCGATACAGGGGCTAAGGGCGGCCGACCATTGATCAATCTGATTTCTAACTTCATGCCGATTATGCCGTCTAATCGGCCGGCGCGCCATCACCTAACTTCCTGATCATCGAAAACAGGAGTTGGATATGAGCAAAGTCTGGTTCATCACAGGGGCTGGCAGCGGCATCGGCGCCGAAACCGCCAGGGCGGCACTGGGAGCAGGCGATCGGGTGGTCGCCACCGGCCGCAATCTCGACAAGATGAGTAACGCCCTGCGTGGCGTCGCCAGCGACAGACTTGCGGTCGTCCAGTTGGACGTGGTCGATGCAATCCAGGCCAAGGCGGCCGTCGACAAGGCGATGGCGGCGTTTGGCCGCATCGACGTTCTGGTCAACAATGCCGGTTACAGCCTGCTCGGCAATTTCGAAGAGTTGACCAACGCTGAAATCGATGCGCTGATTTCGACCAATCTGCACGGCGTGGTTCACGTCATGCGCGCGGTCATTCCGGTCATGCGCAAGCAGCGCTCAGGACACGTAATCAACGTCAGTTCGCTGGCCGGAATCATCGGCTTCAAGCATTGCGGGGCCTATAGCGCCGCCAAGTTCGCCGTCGAAGGCCTTTCGCAGTCGGTGGCTCAGGAAGTCGCTCAATTCGGCATCAGGGTCACAGCCGTCGCGCCGGGCTTTTTCCGCACCGACCTCCTCGATGATCAGAACGCCAGGTACGGCAGCAGCACCATCGACGACTATGCTGCAGAAGGCAGCGCCAAAGCCATGTGGTCCGGCTACAACGGCAAGCAGCAGGGTGACCCCGCCAAGCTTGGCGACGCCCTTGTGAAAATCGCCGGCATGGCAAATCCGCCTAAGCAGTTCCTGGCCGGTAGCGACGCCGTTATGGCGACAAGGGCGGCGCTTGAGGCAAGGCTTGAGGAAATTCAAGCATTCGAGGACCTGTCCAATTCGACAGATGGGTCTTTCTAGCCCGGCTGGATCAGAGCCCGGAGAGCAGGCCACGCTGGGATCGAGCAGGCCCGACGTCAATCCTTGCCAACATCGAACAATATCGAGGAGACGAAACCGCCCCCGGAGCACTTTCGGAGGCCGGGTCGCATCAGCTTGACGCTCTCCGAGGGCCAGATGAGTTCACCCTTACGGAGCCAATTGCTTCCGCTATGCCAGCGATGGACTCGCCGGGAGCACAACCACCTTCGTTCCGACCGGAACGCGCCGACGGAGATCGATAATGTCCTGATTCAGCAGGCGGACGCAGCCGGACGACACCATCGTTCCGATCGTCCACGGCTCGACCGTGCCGTGAAGCCGGTAATAGGTGTCTTGGCCGTCTCGGTAGAGATAGAGCGCCCGAGGGCCAGGCGGGTTTGCACTACCTCCCGGCATCCGTCACTCAAAGGTCCGTGGCGCTCAGGTTCTCAGGCGATCATGTTGTCGGTGGGGCGCCATCCCGGCCATTCGGCCTTGCGTGCAATGGTGGCTTCGCCTTGAAAATTGAAGGCTTCCTGCTTCTGGTCTCTGACCGAGACTTCTGCAGCGACGGAACGCATCATTTGGCCGATATCGCTGGGGCTTATCGAGAACCAGTGTTACGTCGCCGGTTGGTGCGAACTGCGGCAGGATTTCCGGACGTTCGTATTGATCGCATTGAACATGCCAATATCCGACCCGAGCGCTATGCAGGCCGTCGGCAGGATCTTGTCAAGAAATGGCGGTCGCAGGTCGCCGACGAAGGCACTGAACATGCCAGCACGTAGTCCGCCGACATCGCAGCTCGCGGACAATCGCAAGCTGGCGCGCGGTACCGCATTCTAGCGTAGAAAGGGCGATGGCTCCCCGGGCCGGATTCGAACCAGCGACCAACCGGTTAACAGCCGGTTGCTCTACCACTGAGCTACCGGGGAACAGAGGCTCTCATGTGAGTGGCGCAGCCTATAGCAAACCCGTTTCGGCTTTGCAAAGAAGCATTTCGTATTTTTCGGCGCTTTTTCGCGCCACGATTTCTGGCAATCATGTGCGCGCGTCCTCATATGAGCCGTCTGGCGGGGTGCGCGGAACCGAAAAGGCGGTTTGCGGCTTTCGTCAGCTGATGCTTTTTACTTTGCCCGAACGGACCACTGACCAGACATGAGCGCAGCAAGCCACAACCACCCACCGGCGCGGAAAATATCGGTCTTCGGCCGTGAGTTCACCATGCCGCGCTCGCGCGGCCTCAGGATTGCAATCGGCGTCGTGCTGATCTTCGGCGGCATTCTCGGCTTTCTGCCGATCCTGGGCTTCTGGATGGTGCCGATCGGATTGCTTGTGCTCTCCTATGAATTTGCCGTGGTGCGTCGCCACCGGCGCCGCCTCGTCGTGTGGTGGGAACGGCGGCGGCGGCCGAACTGACGGCTGTACCGACTTCGCAAGCCGGCAAGCCCTGCGAAGGCGTCTTTCCGGCTCGACTCAGCTGGCTAAATGCCCGGACTGGCTGAGAGCCTTGCTTGGAAATTCTCCTCCGACGGCCAGATGATGGCGGTTCTGCGCTTACCTACGGCGCCGCGCGTCCAATTGGAAGCGCAGCGCTCTAACCTCCGTTGCGTTCCGGTTCTCGGAGCATGCATGTCGTTGGCTCGACGCGTGGCATCATGGCCGAGGGGAAACCGTCGGGAATGCACCATGGCCGCTTGACGGCATTTTCGCCGCAACCTATTGGAACCGGGTGGAACGCCGGGAGCAATGAGGCCTCGTGGCGGAGTGGTTACGCAGAGGACTGCAAATCCTTGCACCCCGGTTCGATTCCGGGCGAGGCCTCCAGTTGCCCAAGCTCCCGCGCACCAGCGCCAGGGGGTTCCAGTCGACATGAGCCGCGGTCTTGGCGCGGCAAAGCGGATCGATCTTGGGCGGATTGATCTTGAACAGGTTGGTCTTGGGCGGATTGGTTGGAACATGAGCGCTGATTTTGCCGAACGTCGAGTAAAGATGGTCGACGGCCAGGTCCGCACCACCGACGTAACCAGCGCGCCGCTGCTCGAGGCGATGCTTGTCGTGCCGCGCGAGGCCTTTGTCGCTCCCGATCAGCGCGATCTGGCCTATATCGACGAGGACATCCGCATTGCCAATACCGCGGACGGCCCGCGCTATCTCATGGAGCCTTCGCCGCTGGCCAAGCTGATGCAACTGGCCGAGATCGGCCCTGGCGATTCGGCGCTCGATATCGGCTGCGGCACCGGCTATGCCGCGGCGATCCTGTCGCGGCTGGCAAAGTCCATCGTTGCGCTGGAAAGCGATCCGGCATTGGCCGAGACCGCGATGTCGACGCTTTCGGCGCTGGGCTGCGACAATGTCAGCGTGGTCAAGGGACCGCTGCCGGAAGGCCATGCCGCGGGAGCGCCCTACGATGTCATTTTCATCGGCGGCAGCGTCGAGAAAGTGCCGGAACCGCTGCTCGACCAGCTTGCGGAAGGCGGTCGGCTCGTCGCCGTCGAAGGGCAGGGGAATTCGGGCGTGGCCCGATTGTTCCTGAAAACAGGGGGGGTCGTAACCGGAAGAGGCGCCTTTAATGCGGCAATTAAGCCACTACCGGGATTCGATCGTATTCGTGCGTTCGAGTTCTGAGTGATTTTGGCTTGCAGCAAAGCCGTTGTCATGTTCGCTTGCGCTTGAACAATTGTTGCTGATCCGCACAACCGGGGTGTTCTTTTGGGGGCAGACAGCAGGGAACCTGAAACACACGGCGCCGGCTGCTCGAATGGGAGAAGCCGGCGCGGTGTGGTTCCCATGCAAAACGAATGAGGGAATAACGTGCCGTCTTTACGAAAGAGTCTTTTTGCCGCCGTCCTCTTCTCGGCGACCGCGCTTTCTCCGCTAGGCGCCTCGGCGGAAACCATTCTCGGTGCACTTTCAAAAGCCTATCAGAACAATTCCCAGCTCAATTCGGCCCGCGCCGGCGTCCGCGTCACCGATGAGGGCGTTGCCATCGCCAAATCCGGCTGGCGCCCGACCATCACCGGTTCCGCGAACATCGACTTCTCCAGAAGCCATTTCGACCCCCGTAGCGGGCCGGGTCGAGACCTTTCGTTAACCACCGGCAACTTCGGCGTCCAGATCGACCAGACCCTGTTCGACGGCTTCCAGACCAGGAACAACGTCGCCGCCGCCGAAGCGCAGGTCCGCGCCTCGTTCGAGAGCCTGCGCAACACCGAAGAGAATATTCTGTTCAATGCGGCAAGCGCCTATATGGACGTGATTCGCGACCGCCAAGTGGCGGTGCTGACGGAGCAAAACCTGCAGTTCCTGACCGAGCAGGCGCGCGCCGCGCGTTCGCGCTTCGAGGTCGGCGAAGGCACGCGCACCGACGTTGCGCAGGCCGATGCCGAGCGCTCCTCCGCTGTGGCGGAACTGGCGGCCGCCCGCGCGCAGGCGCTGGCGAGCGCTGCGACCTACCGCCAGATCGTCGGCGACGAGCCAGGCAGGCTCAGGGCCGCTTCGCCGCTGGCGAAGCTGTTGCCGTCGAACCTCGATGCGGCTATCGCGATTGCATCCATCGAGCACCCGGCCATCCTCGCCACCCAGCACCTGGTCGACGCGGCCGCGTTTTCGGTGAAATCGGCCGAAGGCGCGCTGCTGCCGCAGCTTTCGGCTTCCGCCGGCGTTTCCAGCGCCTATCGCAGAACGGCTCCGGGCTCCGCCGATACGGGGCAGGACGGCACAACCAATTCGGCCAGCATCGGCGCCACCTTGACCATACCGATCTATTCGGGCGGGCGGACGTCGGCGATAGTGCGTCAGAACAAGGAATCGCTCAGCCAAGCCCGGATCGAGGTCGATGTCAGCCGCGACACTGTGCGGCAGGCCGTGACCTCGGCGTGGACGCAATATACCGCCGCTCAGCAAACCGTGGTGGCCAACAGGCAGGTGATCGCCGCCGCACAGCTTGCCCTGAGCGGCGTCATCGAGGAGCGCAATGTCGGCCAGCGCACCACGCTCGACGTCCTCAACGCCCAGGCCACGCTCATCACCGCCAAGATCAACCAGGCCGGCGCCGAACGCGATTTGGTGGTGGCGAGCTATGCCATCCTGTCGGCTATCGGTCATCTTTCGGTCGAGCGTCTCGCCCTTCGGGTAGTGAAATACAAGCCCGAAGAACATTACAATGCGGTCAAGGACAAGTGGTTCGGCCTGCGCACGCCAGACGGCCGCTGATCCCTTCACCAGTTTCAACTTCCGTCCAGTTTCAAGCTATTTAGAGCCCGCGCGTCCAAAAGGTCGCGCGGGCTCTAATCTGTTGAAATCCAACATGCCCTCAGATTTGGGATTCTCGTAAGGCGATCCGTGGGTTACGCTGTTGCCATGATTCGAATCCGGCTTGGGCCGGACAAGAAATCTGCAACGAGTCACAAGGGCGGCGGATGTGACGATGGCGACGGCAAGCAGCGTACAGCGCGAACCTTCCATGGAGGAGATACTGGCTTCCATCAGGAGGATCATCGAGGACAACGACACCGGCCGCAAGCAGCCGGACGATACGGACGACCTGCTGCAGGATCTGACGTCGGTAGCCGTGTCGGCACCGGCGGTAGCCGTGCCGGCACCGGCGGCAGCTGTGCCGGCACCGGCCGCAGGCGGGGCTCCGCCGGAGGCAGGCGCGTTTCGCGCCGAGTTGCGTCCGGGATTCGACGCCAGGAGGCCGGCCACGCTGACCGAGGTGCAGGCGCAACCGTCGGCCGTCGAGCCTGTCGTCGCGCGCGTGGGGCCGCCGGTGCGTTCCGATTCGGCTCCGGTCAAATCGCCCGTGACGCTTGCTGGTGACAGGGTCGCGGCCGAAGCGGCCCCGGCCGCCAAGCCGGAGCCGGATGCGCCTGCGACGGCAAGGGTTGCGGAGACGACCGACAGTATCGTTGCCGGGTGGCGCCGTGATATCGCCGCAATTAGCGAAGCGAAGACCGTGGCCAGGCCGGACAGGGCCCCAGACAGGGCTGATCTGAGACAGACGCCGGATGCCGAACCGAAGGCCGAAATTATCGAGGACGCGGCCGAACCTGCTTTCGAGCCGGTCCCGCCGCGAAGCGGGTTGGCGCGCTCGGCGACGAGCGAGGCACCGTCCGCTCGTCCGGCGATCCTTTCCGAACATACCGGCCGGCAAGTTGCCGCCGCCTTCGGCGAGCTTTCCGATGCGTTCGCCAGCCGCAGCAAGAAAACCTTCGACGAGATGGCCGAGGAGATGCTGAGGCCCATGCTGCAGGACTGGCTGGACAACAATCTGCCGACGCTGGTCGAGCGGCTGGTGCGCGAAGAAATTGAACGCGTAGCGCGCGGCGCGCAGTAACCGGCAAATCGCCGAAGTCGGCGCCGCCTCTCATCTGCCTGCCGGCATCTTCTCCCCGTATAGGGACGGGAGAAGGGGCTGGCCGCAACCTTGGCGCACTTTCTGCAACGCTGGAAATTGGCGAAATCTTTTGCGATGTGTCTTTCTCCCCGTCACTGTAGGGGGAGAAATGCCCGGCAGGGCAATGGGGGGCAGCGCAAACCTCTAAGCGATTGCCCTGCGACGCTGACTTCTGCATGTTGCCCCGATCTGCCCAGGCGCTATTTGCTGGCATGGCCGTCTGCCGCTTGCTTGCGGTTGACTTGGCCAAAACCTTCCGATTTACACCGGACCAGCAAAAACCCGACAGCCCGGACGCCTTCCCATGCTCGAAAAAACCTACGCGGCAAAAATCGTCGAGCCGAAGATCGCCAAAGTCTGGGAGGAGGCCGACGCGTTTCGTGCCGGCGCAGGCGCAGAGGAGGGCGCGGAAGCCTTCACCATCGTCATCCCGCCACCGAACGTCACCGGCTCGCTGCATATGGGCCATGCGCTCAACAACACGCTGCAGGACATTCTGGTGCGCTTCGAGCGCATGCGCGGCAAGAACGTGCTGTGGCAGCCCGGCATGGACCACGCCGGCATCGCCACCCAGATGGTGGTCGAGCGCCAGCTTATGGAGAAGCAGATCCACCGACGCGACCTGACGCGCGATGAGTTCATCGAGAAGGTCTGGGAGTGGAAGGCCGAATCCGGCGGCGCGATCTTCAACCAGCTGAAGCGGCTGGGGGCCTCGGCCGACTGGAGCCGAGAGCGCTTCACCATGGACGAGGGGCTGTCCAGGGCGGTGCTCGAAGTGTTTGTCACCCTCTACAAGGAAGGCCTGATCTACAAGGACAAGCGCCTTGTGAACTGGGACCCGAAGCTGTTGACTGCGATTTCCGACCTCGAGGTCGAACAGCAGGAAGTCAACGGCAATCTCTGGCATTTCCGCTACCCCGTCGAGGGCGAGGTTTTCGATCCGGAAAATCCAAAAACCTTCATCACCGTGGCGACGACGCGGCCCGAGACGATGCTGGGCGATACGGCGGTGGCGGTGCATCCCGACGACGAGCGTTTTCGGCATCTGCTCGGCAGGAACCTCGTCCTGCCGATCGTCGGCCGCAAGATCCCGGTGGTGGCGGACCAATATTCCGATCCGGAGAAAGGCAGCGGCGCGGTCAAGATCACGCCGGCGCACGACTTCAACGATTTTGAGGTCGGCAGGCGCCACAAGCTGCCGGCCATCAATATCCTCACCGTCGAGGCGGCGGTCGCCCTCACCGACAATGACGACTTTCTCGCCGGGCTGGAGGTAACGCCCGAGCGTCAGGCCGTTTGGGATGAGCTCAACGGCCTCGATCGTTTCGTCGCGCGCAAGAAGATCGTCGAACTGATGGAGGCGGGTGGCTTCCTCGAAAAGGTCGAGCCGCATCGCCATGCCGTGCCGCATGGCGATCGCGGCGGCGTGCCGATCGAACCGTTCCTGACCGAACAATGGTATGCGAACGCGGCGGAACTTGCCAAGCCGGCGATCGCCTCGGTGCGCGAGGGCCGCACCAGGTTCGTGCCGAAAAACTGGGAGAAGACTTATTTCGACTGGATGGAGAACATCCAGCCCTGGTGCATTTCGCGCCAGCTCTGGTGGGGACACCAGATCCCGGCCTGGTACGGGCCGGACGGCCGCATCTTCGTCGAGAAGACCGAGGAGGAGGCGCTCGCCGCCGCAATCGAATATTATCTGGCGCTGGAAGGGCCGTGGAAGGCCTGGGTCGAGGACAAACTCGAGAATTTCAAGCCGGGCGAGATCCTGATCCGCGACGAGGATGTGCTCGACACATGGTTTTCGTCGGCGCTGTGGCCGTTCTCGACGCTCGGCTGGCCGGACCAGACGCCGGAGCTGAAGACCTACTACCAGACCGACGTGCTGGTAACCGGCTTCGATATCATCTTCTTCTGGGTCGCTCGCATGATGATGATGGGCCTGCATTTCATGGGAGAGGAGCCGTTCCACACCGTCTATGTCCATGCGCTGGTGCGCGACAAGAACGGGCAGAAGATGTCGAAGTCGAAAGGCAACGTCATCGACCCGCTCGATCTCATCGACGAATATGGCGCCGACGCACTGCGCTTCACGCTGACGGTGATGGCCGCGCAAGGGCGTGACGTGAAGCTCGATCCGGCTCGTATCGCCGGCTACCGCAATTTTGGCACCAAGCTGTGGAACGCGACGCGTTTTGCCGAGATGAACGACGTCGCGAGAAACGACGATTTCTGGCTGAACGACGCCAAGCTGGCGGTCAACCGCTGGATCCTGACCGAACTGACACGCGCGGCGCGCGAAATCACCGATGGCATCACTTCATACCGGTTCAACGAGGCTGCGACTGCTGCCTACCGCTTCGTCTGGAACCTGTTCTGCGACTGGTACCTGGAACTGTTGAAGCCGGTCTTCATGGGCGCGGACGAGGCTGCCAAGGCCGAGAGCCGGGCTTGCGTCGCCTTCGTGCTCGACGAGATCTACAAGTTGCTGCATCCGATGATGCCGTTCATGACCGAAGAGCTGTGGGCTGAGACATCGGGTGAGGGCAAGGAACGGCCGTCGCTGCTTTGCCATGCCGCGTGGCCGTCGCCCGACTTCGAGGACGAGGCAGCGGCCGCCGACATCAACTGGCTGATCGACCTGGTCTCAGGCATCCGTTCCGTGCGTTCGGAAATGAACGTGCCGCCGGCGGCGATCGCGCCGCTGATGGTGATCGGCGCCAATACCGCAACCCGCGAAAGGCTTGAGCGTCAGGCATCGGCCGTCAAGCGACTGGCGCGGGTCGGCGACATCTCGCTTGTCGATACGGCGCCCAAGGGCTCCGCCCAGATCGTGCTCAACGAGGCCACCATCTGCCTGCCGCTCGGCAGCCTGATCGACCTTGCCGCCGAGGCGGCGCGGCTGCAGAAGGAACTGGTCAAGGTGACCGAAGAGATTGCCCGCCTGCACAAGAAGCTGTCCAACGACAAATTCGTCGCCAACGCGCCGGAAGATGTCGTCGAAGCCGAGCGCGAAAAACTCGCCGAGTATCGCGAGGCGCAAGAGAAGCTTTCGGTGGCGCTGACACGCGTGCGCGAAGCCGGTTGACCCATCTGTGGAATTTGAGAACCGAATTGGCGGAGGAGCGGATTTGCCAAACCGGCCTCCGCTTCTTGGGCGCCTGATGCTCAGGATTCGCGAGTCCTGCGAACGCGCTTTTCGGGCGGCTTCCTGCACGAAAAATAGGCATTCCGCAGCGTAAATCTTGACGTAAACGGAATGTTTTAGCCCCATTGTTGCCATAATGTAACAATGGGCTCAGTTGCCGCAAAACGGGCGGTTTTTGCGTCGTTCCATGTGCGTTTTTCCGAGTTTTTGCTCGATTTGCAGCCAAACAAGCCGTTTTCCGGCTTTGCAATGGAGCTGTCACTTTGTCTGAAATGCGGTCGGCGAAGGCGTACATGTACGCATCGAGAATTCGTTGTTGCGCCGTTAACTCGAATTGGTTCTAGCTTAGTCCATTCGTACTAGGGGAGGGACATTCATGAACAATTTGCGTCGGAAAGCGCTGCTGGGGGCGGGGTGCTTTTCGCTATTGATGTCGGGCGTTGCCAACGCCGGCGGCTTCGACCGGGGCGGTGTCAACATCGACCAGTTGTTCGATGCCGCCCCATATTCGTTCGACGCCGGCGTCACCTATGTTTCGCCGCAGCGCACACTGAAGAACGTGCGGCGCCTGGATGGCTCGGGACTGTCGTCTTCGTCTGTGGACGTTGGTGGCGACTATGCGGTGCCGCGCATCGGTATAAAGGCCAATATTGTTGATCCAGTGGATTGCCTTGCGACCTATACGGAACCGTATGGCGCGGAAGCAGACTTCGGAATGAACAACGCCTATTCGCCAACCGCGGTCGAATACTACGTCAAAACTAATGATTTCGGCCTAACCTGCTCCTACAAGGTAAATGTCGGCAAGGGGACCTTCCGGTTCATCGGCGGCGTTTCCTACCAGGAGGTCGATGCGTTTCTGTCGCGCCAGACACTGCTGGCCTTCGGCAATACCGGCCTCGGCAAATTCCAGCTTTCCGATGAGGCATGGGGGTGGCGCGTGGGTGCCGCCTATGAAATTCCCGAAATCGCCTTGCGCGCAAGCCTGGTCTACTCTTCGAGCTACAAATATGATGGACTGTCGGGAACCGTCGACTCGACCGGTTTTAGGGGCGCCCTTCCGGCGGATCTGGTTCCAGGCTCTACCGGGGTCTTCCCTGTGTCCGCCTCGGCCGAAATACCCCAAGCGGTGGAACTCAAGCTGCAGAGCGGCATAGCGCCCGGCTGGCTGGCGTTTGGTTCGATCCGCTGGCAGGAGTGGAGCAAGCTTGGCATCATTCCGATCCAGGGTGTTCGCAGCCCTGTAACCGGTGCTCCCTCGCCAGTTTCCTTCGACCTGCTTTATCGCGACGGCTGGACGGTTGCGGGCGGCATAGCTCACAAGTTCACCGACCAATTGTCGGCCGCGGTTTCGCTGACCTGGGATCGTGGAACCTCGACGACCTCCGGCTATCAGTCGGACACCTGGTCCGTCGCCAGCGGCATCTCCTATTCGCCGAACGACAAGATCGAGGTCAGACTTGGTGGCTCGATCGGTGTCCTGACCGGCGGGTCGTCGACCTTCACAGGTGTTGGCGACAATGCAAATCGCATCACCTACACATATGACGACGATCTGCTCCTTGCCGGCTCAGCTTCGGTTAAGGTTAAGTTTTAAACATCTGTTTTCAATAGCAAAAAGGCCGGGCGATGCCCGGCCTTTTTGCTTGAGGGGCTTGCCCGCGACCAAAGCGTCGCTGCAACGACGCCGCTTCCCTCTGCCTCACGCGATCGTGATGTTTTGGCAACAGTTTCTGAACAACCCTCGCGCCACAACCGCGCCCGCCGACATTGCCTACTTCCCGCCATAAACCCGGCGCACCTCGAATGCGTCCCAGGGCATGCCAAAAGGCTCGGCGTTGGGGCAGGTCGCACCGCAGGTCGCATCGCCCGGGGCAAGGGAAGAGAATGAACGACAGAGTCATCTCCAAGGCCAAGCTGCCCAGCCGCTATGTGACCGTCGGTCCGGCGCGTGCGCCGCACCGCTCCTATCTCTATGCGATGGGCTTGTCGGCGGCCGAGATCGCGCAGCCGCTGGTCGGCGTCGCCAGCTGCTGGAACGAGGCGGCGCCCTGCAACATCTCGCTGATGCGCCAGGCGCAGGTGGTCAAGAAGGGCGTCGCCGCGGCCAACGGCACGCCGCGCGAATTCTGCACCATCACCGTCACGGACGGCATCGCCATGGGCCACCAAGGCATGAAATCGTCACTGGTGTCGCGCGAGGTCATCGCCGATTCGGTCGAACTCACCATGCGCGGCCATTGCTACGATGCGCTGGTCGGCCTTGCCGGTTGCGACAAGTCGCTGCCCGGCATGATGATGGCCATGGTGCGGCTCAACGTGCCGTCGATCTTCATTTATGGCGGCTCGATCCTGCCCGGTTCCTACAAGGGCCGGCAGATAACCGTGCAGGATGTGTTCGAGGCCGTCGGCCAGCACTCGGTCGGCACGATCGGCGACGCCGAACTCCTCGAAATCGAGCAAGCCGCTTGTCCGTCGGCCGGCTCCTGCGGCGCCCAGTTCACCGCCAACACCATGGCCACCGTCGCCGAGGCCATCGGGTTGGCGCTGCCCTATTCCTGCGGGGCGCCGGCGCCTTATGAGATGCGCGACCGCTTCAATTTCGCCTCCGGCGAAAAGATCATGGAGTTGATCGCAAAAAATATCCGCCCGCGCGACATCGTCACTCTGGAGGCGCTGGAGAATGCGGCGACCGTGGTCTCGGCCACCGGCGGCTCGACCAACGCGGCGCTGCATCTGCCGGCGATCGCGCATGAGGCGGGGATAAAGTTCGACCTGTTCGACGTCGCCAGGATCTTCGAGAAGACGCCTTACATCGCCGACCTGAAGCCGGGCGGCAAATATGTCGCCAAGGACATGTTCGAGGCCGGCGGCATTCCGCTCTTGATGAAGACGTTGCTCGACCACGGCTATCTGCATGGCGACTGCCTGACCGTGACCGGCCGCACTTTAGCCGAAAATATGGAGCACGTTGCCTGGAATGATAGCCAGGATGTGGTCCGTCCCGCCAACCGACCAATCACCCGAACGGGTGGCGTCGTGGGCTTGAAGGGAAACCTTGCCCCCGAAGGCGCGATCGTGAAGGTCGCGGGCATGTCGGAGCTTAAATTCTCTGGCCCGGCGCGCTGCTTCGATTCGGAAGAGGAATGTTTCCAGGCGGTTACGGATCGCAGCTACAGCGAAGGCGAGGTCCTCGTGATCCGCTACGAGGGACCGCGCGGCGGTCCGGGCATGCGCGAAATGCTGTCGACGACGGCGGCTCTCTATGGCCAGGGCATGGGCGGCAAGGTGGCTCTCATCACCGACGGGCGTTTTTCGGGCGCGACACGCGGCTTCTGCATCGGCCATGTCGGGCCGGAAGCCGCCGTGGGTGGCCCGATCGGGCTGCTCAGGGATGGCGACTTGATTTCGATCGACGCGGTGAACGGCACCATCGAGGTGGCGCTGTCCGACACCGAACTGGCGACCAGGGCAAAGGCATGGAAGGCGCGCGCGACCGACTATCAGTCGGGCGCGATCTGGAAATATGCACAAACGGTAGGGCCTGCCCGCGACGGGGCGGTCACCCATCCCGGTGGTGCGAGAGAAACACATTGTTATGCGGATATCTGAGTTGCTGAGGCTGTCTGTCTTTTCGGCACTGGTCGCGATCGCCACTTTTGGCGCGACCTTGGGCGCCGCAGGCCAGGCCATGGCCTTCGACGACAAGGTATTCGACGACAAGACCGGCGTGAAGCCGCAGTCGAGCCCGTGGGCGGTGTTCCAGTTCGGCTTCTCCGCCTACAAGAACGGCCGCAAGGAGCAGGCTGCTGAGGCTTATAAATACGCGGCCGAAAACGGCCAGATCGGCGCCACCTGGAAGCTTGCGCGCATGTATGCCGAGGGTGACGGCGTCGAGCGCGACGACTACGCGGCGTTCAAGTTCTTCAGCGAGATCGTCGACCAGGACGTCGAGCCCGGTTCGCCGGAAGAGAGCTATGTCTCGGACGCGCTCGTGGCGCTCGGCGACTATCTGAGGACGGGCATTCCCGGCAGCCCGATCAAAGAGAACGAGGTGGCGGCCCAAGAGTACTACATGCGCGCCGCCGCCAACTACCGCAACCCGAATGCCCAGTTCGAGATGGGCCAGATCTTCCTGAATGGCAAGGGTGGCGTCAAGGCGAGCATCAAGCAGGCCGGACGCTGGTTCCAACTCGCTGCGGAAAAGGGCCATGCCGGCGCGCAGGCGACGCTCGGCCACCTGCTCTTCCAGAGCGGCAAGATCGTTCGGGGGCTGGCGATGATGACCGCGGCGCTTGAACGGGCCGCGCCTTCCGACCAGCCATGGATACGCGGCATGCAGGAAGAGGCGTTTGCCGCCGCGGGCGAGGCCGACCGCCGCACCGCGATTTCGCTGGCCGACGACATCCTCACCAAGGGTGGCGGCGACCGGTAGTCGCGACGCCAACAGCCAGGAAAGGCTGGGTCAATAGTCAGGAAGAGTGGGGATCTCGAGAAAGTCGAGATCAATTCTCGGTCGGTTGCGTCGGAACGGGACCGGACTCCGGCGTTGAAATCGGCGTGGCCGGCGGCGCCGACGTGGTTTTAGGACAATCGTCGCGGATCCTTGTCCATGACGTGTTGTTGAGCACCATGTCGCAGCGGGCGAGATGGCTCCGACCGGAAAGCGTCAGGCAGGCGACCTGGCCGATCTGGAATGATGTTCCGTTGGCCAGGCATGCAGGATTGGCAAACGCCGACGTCGCCGCGAGGGCGAGCGCGGCGGCACATGGGCAAATCGCAAACCTGATCGTCATCCTGAACCCCAGCCGAACCCGGATTGCAGCGGAAACCCCGATTGTGGCGATATGACGGTCTATCAACCGGCAATCCGGCGGTTCTGGCCCGAAACGATCAGATTGGCGCAAAACCCAGTTCGATGGCCACCGGCACGTGATCCGAGGGTTTTTCCCAGGCGCGCACATGCTTTTCGATCGAGGCCGAGGAAAAGCGATTGGCGGCCTCGGGCGAGAGCAGCAAGTGATCGATGCGGATGCCGTTGTTCTTCTGCCAGGCGCCGGCCTGATAATCCCAGAACGTAAAAATGTCCGGCGAGTCGCTGACCGCGCGCACGGCTTCGGTGAAGCCGAGGTTCTTCAGCCGGCGGAACGCCTGCCTGGTCTGCGGCTGGAACAGCGCATCGCCGAGCCAGTTCTCCGGGAACTTCGCATCGATCGGTTCGGGGATGACATTGTAATCGCCGGCCAGCACCAGCGCCTCTTCGAGCGAGAGCCGTTCCTCGGCCCAGCGCTCCAGCCGCGCCATCCAGGACAGCTTGTAGGAGAACTTCTTCTCGTCATCGATCGGATTGCCGTTCGGCAAGTACAGCGAGGCAACGCGCAACGCGCCCTTGTCGGTCGAGAACACGCCCTCGATGAAACGCGCCTGATCGTCGGCATCGTCGCCCGGCAGGCCCCTGATGACCTCGTCGAAGCGCAGCTTCGACAGGATAGCGACGCCGTTAAAACCCTTTTGGCCATAGATTTCGACGTTGTAGCCAAGCGCCTCGATCTCGGCCCGCGGAAACTGCTCGTCGACCGTCTTGATCTCCTGCAGGCAGGCAATATCGGGCGCGCTTTCCGTCAGCCAGTGGGTCAAATTGCCGATACGGGCCCGAACGCCATTGATGTTCCAGGTGACGATTTTCATGACGGCCTCATTGCTGTTCAGGCGGATGGCGTTCGACGAGGCCGATCGTATTGCCTGCCGGATCCTTTAGGAAGGCCATCCATTCGCTTTCCCCCGCCGGCCCGAACAGGCCCTCGGTGTCGCGGTGGACGAGCATCGGCGGCGCGGTGAAGGGGACACCGGCGGCTTTTGCCGAGGCGTGGAAATCGTCAAGGCCCGAAATGTCGAGATAGACGGTGCCGGCCGGCAGGCCATCGGTGAACAGCAGCCGCACATCGCCGGCCATGATGAAGGCGATGCCAGGCGGATCGAAGCGCACGTGCACGGCCATGCCAAGCACATCCTGCCAGAACGCCAGCGTTGCATCGAGATCGCGCCCGGCTGAAAGCGCGACCTGACGGACCGCGCTAATGGTAGGCATTCCCTAAATACTGAAGCTGGTGCCGCAGCCGCACGAGGCGACCGCATTCGGGTTCCTGATCTGGAACGACTGGCCCATCAGATCGTCGACGAAATCGATCACCGAGCCGCCCATATAAACCAGCGAGAGGTCGTCGATCAGCACGGTGGCGCCGTCCTTCTCGATGGCGACGTCGTCATCGTTGCGGGTGTCGACCAGGTCGAACTTGTAGGAAAAGCCGGAACAGCCGCCGCCCTCGACCGAAACGCGCAGCGCCGTCTTGCCGGCTTCGCCAGACACAATCTTGGCAATCCGCCTGGCGGCGGCGTCGGTCATCTCGACTTTCATGGCGGTCTTGGCATCAGCGCCCATGGGCGTCACCTTGCTTTCGGTTTCACATGATAGGTATGAAGCGCGAGGGGGCAAGTCAACTGCGGCGTAGGCTATGGAAATTGGCGGGGCTATGGAAATTGGTTGGGGCGATGGAAATCGGTTGGGGCGATGACAAATGAGTTGGGCGACATCGGATTTGGTTATCGGCCGCGCGCCGCCTATGCCTGCGATCCGGCAAAGTCGCGCGGGCGGCTGTTCGACGAGGTGGAGAGCCCGACCCGCACGCCGTTCCAGCGCGACCGCGACCGCATCATCCATTCGACGGCCTTCCGCCGGCTCAAGCACAAGACGCAGGTGTTCGTCGCGCATGAGGGCGACCATTACCGCACCCGGCTGACGCATTCGATCGAGGTGGCGCAGATCGCGCGCGCCCTGGCGAGGGCGCTGCGCGGCGACGAGGACCTGGCAGAGGCGGTGGCGCTGGTGCACGATTTCGGCCACACGCCCTTCGGCCATACCGGCGAGGATGCGCTGAACCAGAAGATGGCGGCCTGGGGCGGCTTCGACCACAATGCACAGTCGCTGCGCGTGGTGACGCGGCTGGAGAGCCGCTATGCCGAATTCGACGGGCTGAACCTCACCTGGGAGACGCTGGAGGGGCTGGTCAAGCACAACGGACCGGTGACCGACGCCAGCGGAAACGGGCTGAAGGGGCCGGTGCCGCAAGCGATCCGCGATTATTCGGAGCTGCACGACCTCGAGCTCGACCGCTTCGCCGGCATCGAGGCGCAGTGCGCGGCGATCGCCGACGACATCGCTTACAACAGCCATGACATCGATGACGGCCTGAGGTCGGGCCTTCTGAAGCTGCACATGCTGGAAAAGGTTTCGCTGCCCGGCTCGATCCTCGACGGCGTGCGTCAGCGCTATCCGGCGCTGGACGATGTGAGGACAGGGCACGAACTGATGCGCCGGCAGATCACGATGATGGTCGAGGATGTCATCGTCTCCACCACCGCCAATCTGGCCCGCATCAGGCCGGACAGCGCCGACGCGGTGAGGGCGGCAGGCGAGACGATGGTGACCTTTTCAGCCGAAATGGCCGCTTTCGAAGAGGAATTGAAAGCCTTTCTCTACAAGCATCTCTATCGACACAGCGAAGTCGTGCGCGTGCGCAACCAGGCCGAGCAGATCGTCAACGACCTGTTCGAGGTCTATTTCGCCGATCCGCGCGCCATGCCCGATGGCTGGCGCGAAGGGCTCGACCGGGCTGATGATCGCATCAAGGCGCGCAGCGTCGCCGATTTCCTGGCGGGCATGACGGATACCTACGCTTTGAAGGAACACCGCCGTTTGTTTGACCATACGCCTGAATTAAGCTAGGCGGGGCTCGATTTTGCCGGCCAATAGACCGGATTCCCGCAAAGCCGCCAGAGCCAGGGCCACACCAATGAATATCTTCGCCGATTTCAACGCGCGAATTATAAAGGCCGTCGAAGCGCTTGATTTGAAAGACAAAGACGGCGGTTCGCTGGACTTGTCGCGCGTCGCCGTCGAGCCGCCGCGCGACGCCAGCCATGGCGACCTGGCGACCAATGCGGCAATGGTGCTGGCCAAGCCGACCGGCCAGCCGCCGCGCGTACTGGCTGAAAGGCTGGCGCAAGCGCTGCACGCCGACCCGGACATCGCCGCTGCAGACGTTGCCGGTCCGGGCTTCGTCAATCTCAGGCTCAAGGACGCGTTCTGGCAGGTGCATCTGACTGCGCTGCTCGGCGAAGGCCGCAATTACGGCCGCTCGACCGTTGGCGGCGGCAAGAAGGCCAATGTCGAATATGTCTCGGCCAACCCGACCGGACCGATGCATGTCGGCCATTGCCGCGGCGCGGTGGTGGGTGATGCGCTCGCCAATCTGATGGCCTTCGCCGGTTATGACGTGATCAAGGAATATGTCATCAACGACGCTGGTTCGCAGATCGACGTGCTCGGCCGCTCCGCCATGCTGCGTTACCGCGAGGCGCTCGGTGACGACATCGGCGAGATTCCTGCCGGGCTCTATCCAGGCGACTATCTCGTGCCGGTCGGCCAGGCTCTGGTAAGCGAATTTGGCCGTTCCTTGCTGCAGATGCCGGATGAGGAAGCGCTTGCCATTGTCAAGGACAGGACGATCGACGCGATGATGGCAATGATCCGTGAGGATCTGGCGCTGCTCAATGTGCATCACGACGTCTTTTTCTCGGAGCGCACCCTGCACGCCGACAACGCCCGGAAAATCCGCTCGGCGATCAACGACCTGACCCTCAAGGGCCATATCTACAAGGGCAAGCTGCCGCCGCCCAAGGGCGAGAAGCCGGACGACTGGGAGGATCGCGAGCAGACGCTGTTCCGCTCGACAGCGGTCGGCGACGACATGGACCGGGCGCTGGTCAAGTCGGACGGCACTTTCACCTATTTTGCCGCTGACGTCGCCTATCTGAAGGACAAGGTCGATCGCGGTTTCGTCGAGCTGATCTATGTGCTTGGCGCCGATCATGGCGGTTATGTGAAGCGCCTGGAAGCGCTCGCCCGGGCGATTTCCGGCGACGAGGTGAAGCTCACCGTGCTGCTTTGCCAGTTGGTAAAGCTTTTTCGCGAGGGCGAGCCGGTGCGCATGTCGAAGCGGTCGGGCGATTTCGTAACGCTGCGCGAAGTGGTGGAGGAGGTCGGTCGCGACCCGATCCGCTTCATGATGCTCTACCGCAAGAACGATGCGCCGCTCGATTTCGACTTCGCCAAAGTGACCGAGCAGTCGAAGGACAATCCGGTGTTCTACGTCCAGTACGCCTCGGCGCGCTGCCATTCGGTGTTCCGGCAGGCGAGCGAACAGCTGGGCGAGGCCAATTTCGACCGCAATCGGCTGGCCGCCGCCACCGCTTCGCTGACCGACGAAGGCGAGATCGGCCTGATAAGGAAGCTTGCCGAATATCCGCGGCTGATCGAATCCGCGGCGCTTGCGCTCGAGCCGCACCGGCTGGCATTCTACCTCTACGATCTCGCCTCCAGCTTCCATGGACATTGGAACCGCGGCACCGAAAATCCCGACTTACGTTTTGTTAAGGTTAACGACCGACAATTGACCCATGCCAGACTAGGGCTGGTGCAGGCTGTTTCGGACGTTTTGACGTCCGGCCTGACGCTGATCGGAGCCGATGCGCCCACCGAAATGCGTTAGGTTTGACTAAAAAACCTGTCACCTTTTGCCCACATTGCGCTGGTAAGGGCCAACCCTGCGCGACGTCAACGGCGTCCGAATGAGTGCGAGTTCGGGAACAATAATGGCAGACAGAACCCAGCTGAAAGCAGCCGCCCAAAACGATATCGCCAACGATGATCCGTTCGCGGAACTGACCAGGATCATGGGCTTCGACCCGCGCCAGCCGGTCAAGCCGCAGGCCCAGTCGACGGCGGCTGCAGCAAGTCAGCCAGCGGACGGCGATTTCGGCATCGACCTCGAGAAGGAGTTGATGGGCGAATTCGGCGGCGACGCCAATGACGGCGCAGCCGAGCTTCGCGAGCCGGCTTTCGACGCGGCTGCTACTGACCCAATCGACGACGAGCTTGTCGCGTCGCTCGAACAGGATCTCCTGCTCGACGACGATGCGGTAGACGAAACCGCCGTTGCCATTGCTGCCGACGATGTGCGCTCTGGCGTTGCCGGAACTCCCTCGGCTGCTGAAGCTGCTTTCGACGACGATTTCGACGAAGCGCTCGCCAGTTCGCTCGAAGACGTGTCGCTATTCGAAGACGATTTGCCGGTGGACGACAGGCTTGGGAACGACGAGCTTGGGAACGACGAGCTTGCCGCGTCGCTCGAACAGGATTTCCGGCTGGACGACGACACGGCGGACGAAACTGCCCATGCCGTTGCCGCCGCCGACCTGGGTTCCGGTGTTGCCGAAGTATCCGCGCCGGCTGTTGAAGCGGCGTTCGACGACGATTTTGACCATGCGATCGCCAGTTCGCTCGAAGACGTGTCGCCGTTCGAAGACGATTTGCCGGTAAACGACGAACTCTCTGCGTCGCTCGAACAGGATTTCCGGCTGGACGACGATGCGGCGGACGAACAAAATACCGGCGCCGACACCGCCGCGCCGGCCGCTGAGCCCGCCTTCGACGATGAATTCGACAACGCCGTCGCAAGCTCGCTCGAAGACGAACTGACGCTCGACGAGCACGTGCAGGTGGAGCAGGCTGCCGAAGCCGCCGACATCGCCACGCCGGCCGCCGAACCCGCGTTCGACGACGATGAATTCGACAACGCCGTCGCAAGCTCGCTCGAAGACGAGCTGACGCTCGACGAGCATGAGCCGATCGAGGCCGCTGTCGAGGCTCCAGCTGGGGCTGTTTGGGCCGTTTCGGATGAGTCCGACGAGGACTTTGCCGACCACGACACTATGGCCGACGTCGCCATGGATGACGTCGAAATGGATTTCGACATTCGCACGGCTGAGCCGGTCGAAGTCGACGAGCCAGAAATTGACGAGCCGGATTCTATCGCCGCCAACGACGACGAGCCTTCCGCCGCGACCCCGGAATATGCGTTGGACGACGATCTTGAATTGAGCTTCGACGACACGCTTGCCGATGAAGCCGAGGAGCCGGCTACTCAGGCCCCCGGCGTTGCAGCCGAACCGACGGCGCCAGCTGCCGTCGCTGAGGAGCGGAGCCTCGAAGACGAATTGAACGCGCTGTTGGGCACCATGAGCGCACGGGCTGCCCCGGTGGCAGCGTCCGCGGCCGCCATGGTTCAGCAACCTGTAGCCGCGGCTGGAGAAGCCGCCGACGAACCAGTGGATCCCACCGACGAACTGGCCGGGAGCCTTGACGAGCAAGACCTTTCGGAGCAGTCGAATGAAGACGCGGTCCAGGCCGCCGACGCCGATCTCGACACCGTTCTCCTCGACGGGCTCGTGGGCCATGATTTCGGCGCTGAAGATGCTGCCGGACCGGCTGATATCGATTTCGACGACGATGCATTGCACGCCGCCTTCGCCAAGGACATCGGTCTGGATCATGGCGATGACGTTGCGGCCACCGCTCCACAGCAGGATCCGAATGATTCGCTCAGCTGGATGACGGCACCCTCCGCCGCGCCTGCGCCGGCCCGTTCGTGGAGCCGCGTAACGCCGGTCGCACAGCCGCAGCCTGCCTTTGCAGCCCAGCCGACGGCTTCGGCGATCACAGAAACACCGCCAACCGCTGCGGCACCCTCCTATCAGGATGAGCCGGCCCATCAGGATGAGCCGGCCTATCAGGATGAGCCGGCCGAAGACGATGCCGCCAATGCGGCACCTGCGCCCGATCAAAGCGAACAAGCCTTTGCATATGACGAGATGCCCGATGTCGAGACAGTCGATGTGCCCGAGCGCGTCGTAGCGCTGGCGGACGACCTCGATATTCCGGAACTCGACGTCAATGAAGACGCACCGCCGGCGCCTGCCTATGACGATCTCGATACCGAGTTCGCCAACCTTCTCTCGGAAATGAATGCCGTGGACGTCGCTGCCGGCCCGGCGCGCAGCACGGCGTATGACGACGAATCCTACAAATCCGGATTCAAGCCGGGGGCCGGACCCCAGCCGGGGGCAGGGTTCCAGTCAGCGGCCGGGTTCCAGTCAGGCTATGAGCCCGACCGCGTTGAAACGCGGACCTATGCGGCGAGACCCGCAGAAGCCCCCGTCAGTGCGTCTTACGCCGATGCTGCCAGCGGCTTTGATCTGGGCGACTTGCCCAGCGGCCGGCCGGTTTCGCAAGCGCAAGCCAACGACTTTGCCCTGGACGAACTCGACTACGACCCCGAACTGGATGAGGCCATGTCGGTTCCAGGCCTGGCCGAGCAGAATGCCGCGAGGCCCCGGAGCCGCGGCCTGCTGGTCGCCGCAGTCGTCGGCGCCGTGGCGATCGCCGGCGGTCTCGGCGCCTTCGCGCTGTCTTTCGGCGGCAACGGCGGCACCGATGCGCCGGTCATCGTCAAGGCGGACAACGCACCGATCAAGGTCAGGCCGGAAAACCCGGGCGGCACCGTCGTGCCGAACCAGGACAACAAGGTTTACGACGCCGTGGCCAAGGGGGGCGCGAGGCCTGCCGAACCGGTCCAGGAAAAACTGGTCACCAACGCCGAAGAGCCGGTGGACGTGGCGGCCAAGGAACCGCCGCAGAGCCGTGTGGTCGATCTTACGCCCGACGACATCGACACGGCTGAAGCCGCCGATGCGGTCGGCGGCACGCAAGCGGCCGGCGGCACGCAAGCGGCCGGGAATGCCGACGCCGCCGCGCCGGCACCCAAGTCCGAGGATCGTATCGCCCAGGTTCTGCAAGAGTCCGAGCAGGGCATCGATCCGGATGTCGTCGCCGTTGCGCCACGCAAGGTGAGAACCATGGTCGTCAAATCAGATGGTTCACTGGTTGCGCGCGAGGATCCGGCGCCTGCTGCATCGCAGGTGGCTGCCGTCGAGCCTGTCGATCCGGCGCCGCAGCTTGTGGCCCCGGCGGGTCAGGCCGGCGAAGCGGCGCAGACCGGTACCGTAGCGTCTGTTGCCGACCAGGCAAGTGGCGACCTGTTGGGCGGCGACCCGGTGGGCGACCCAGCGGCCGGCGACCGGGCCGAAACCGCCGCGCCGGAAGCAGTCAATCTGGCCGCCGTGCCCACGGCTGAGGCTGAAGCCCAAACCAACCAGCCTGCCAACACGCCGGCGACGGTTCCGGTGGCGCCGCAGCGTCCGTCCGACCAGCCGGTCGACGTCGTCGGTGAGGTCAAGCCCGACCAGGTTGCGTCCATCAGTCCGGCGGCGGCCTCGACCGGCGGTGGCTCGTGGTCGATGCAGATCGCCTCGCAGCCGACCGTCGAAAGCGCCCAGTCGACCTATCAGGATCTGCAGCGTCGCTATGGCAGCGTGCTTTCCGGCCACACGGCCAACATCGTCAAGGCCGAGATCGCCGGCAAGGGAACGTTCTATCGCGTTCGCGTCCCGGCGAAGTCGCGCAACGATGCGATCAGCCTGTGCACCAATTACAAGGCTGCCGGCGGCAACTGTTTCGTGTCGCGCTAACCATTTTCAAATCTCCCGCCCTTGGGCCGAAAGAACCGGCGCGGTCACAGAACGCGCCGGTTTTCTATGGTGGAAGGAGTTCCTGGTGTGGAAGGGATTCCGGCCCGAGCGATGTGGCTCGATGCGATTCCCTTTGTCTGCGTGAAGCTCTAAACTCCCGCCCATGACCGAATCAAAATCCATGATCCTTGGCTGCGCCGGGAAATCGCTCACACGCGACGAAATCAGTTTCTATCGCAGCGAATGCCCGTGGGGATTCATCCTGTTTGCCCGCAACATCGGCGAGGCCGAGCAGATCCGCGATCTGGTCGCCGCGATGCGCGATTGTGTCGAGCGCCCGGACGCCCCAGTGTTCATCGACCAGGAAGGCGGCCGTGTGCAGCGCCTGCGGCCGCCGCTGGCACCGAATTATCCGGCCGGTGGCGCACTCGGCGCCTTGTGGCGCAACGACCACGATGCCGGCAACCGCGCAGCATGGCTGATGGCGCGGCTGCATGCTTTCGACCTGCTGCGCTACGGCATCACGGCTGATTGCCTGCCGGTGCTCGACGTGCCGATCGAGGGCGCCAGCGACGTCATCGGCGCGCGCGCCTATGGCAAGGAGCCTCGTGCCGTCATCGAACTGGGCCGCGCCGCGGCGGAGGGCCTGATGGCGGGAGGCGTGCTGCCGGTGATGAAGCATATTCCCGGGCATGGACGGGCCTTTGCCGACACGCATTTCGAACTGCCGACCGTCGATGCCTCGATGAGCGACTTGCAGCGGCATGATTTCGCCCCGTTCAGGGAGCTCAATCATTTGCCGATGGCGATGACGGCGCATGTCGTCTACAGCGCGATCGACCCGAAGAACCCGGCCACCACCTCCGGCAAGGTCATCGACGAGATCATCCGCGGCGAAATCGGTTTCGACGGGCTGCTGATGAGCGACGACACCTCGATGAAGGCACTTTCTGGGGATTTCCCGACAAAGGCGGCGGCCATCCTTGCGGCGGGCTGCGATCTGGTCCTTCACTGCAACGGCGTTTTCGAGGAGATGGTCGGCATTGCGTCGCGCACAACGGGGCTTGAAGGCGCGTCGCTGCAACGCGCGCAACGGGCGCTGACCTATATCAAGAACCGCGATCGGGCTGATGAAACCGAGATACGCGCCGAATTCGCCACCTATTTCGATGCGGTGGCCTAGATCATGATCCCGAACGGTGGGAGCCGGTTTTTCGGAACAGATCACGGTCAAACACGAAGTTAGAAGCAAAGGAAGCGACAGGAAGTGGCGGAAACATTGGACAGCAAGGCCGGCAAGGCCGCACCGATGGACCGTCTTTGGGCCGAGAACGACGATTCGCGGCTGACCGGCGATCCCGCGCTGGTCGTCGATGTCGACGGTTTCGAGGGCCCGCTCGATCTTCTGCTGCATCTTGCCCGCAACCAGAAGGTCGATCTGTCGCGCATCTCGATCCTGGCGCTGGCCGAGCAATATCTGGCCTTCGTCGAAAAGGTGAGGGCGCTCAGGCTGGAGCTTGCCGCCGACTATCTGGTGATGGCGGCGTGGCTGGCGTTTCTCAAGTCGAAGCTTTTGATCCCCAAGCAACCCGGCGACGACGGTGAAAGCGGCGAGGAACTGGCGGCGGTGCTGCAATTCCGGTTGAAGCGTCTGGAAGCGATGCGTGACGCGGCGGCACGCCTGGTCAATCGCAATCGGCTCGGGCGCGACGTGTTCGCCCGCGGCATGCCGGAAATGGTCATCGTCGAGAAACGCAACGCCTATTCGGCCTCGCTCTACGATCTGCTGACCGCCTATGCGGCGCAACGCCAGAAGCAGGCGATCACCAATGTGACGATCGCCAGGCGCGGTGTGTGGTCGCTCAAGGATGCGCGCGACATCCTGAACAGGCTGATCGGCACGCTTGCCGACTGGACGGCGCTGGACCGTTTCCTGGTCGAATATCTGACCGACCCGGACGATCGGCGTACCGCGATTGCCAGTTCGTTTGCGGCGACGCTGGAACTGGTGCGCGAAGGCAAAATGGAAATGCGGCAGGACGACGTGTTCGCGCCGCTCTATCTGCGCGGTCGTGCGCAAGGCATCAGGGCAGTTGAGGTGGCATCATGAGCGAGCGCACCAACGCTTCGGTCATTCCGTTCAAGGTCGACGACGAGACCGAAGACGGCGTGCTCGCCGAGGTGCCGGCAGAAAGTCAGGCCCAGAACTTGTCCCAGAATCCTGGCGAGCGGCTGCATATGGCAGAGGCCGTGCGCATGGCCGAGGCGATCGTGTTCGCCAGCGCCGAGCCGGTCAGCGAAAAGCAGCTTGCCGGGCGCCTGCCCGACGGCATCAATATTGCCGCGGCGATGGCTGAACTGCAGCAGATTTATGCGCGGCGCGGCGTCAATCTGGTGCGCGTTGGCGATGCCTGGGCGTTCCGCACCGCCGGCGATCTCGCTTTCCTGATGAGCCGCGACACGGTGCAGCAGAAGAAGCTTTCCCGTGCGGCGCTCGAAGTGCTGGCGATCATCGCCTACCACCAGCCGGTGACGCGCGCCGAGATCGAGGATATCAGAGGCGTCGAGACCTCGAAGGGCACGCTGGACACGCTGATGGAGACCGAATGGGTGAAGATGCGCGGCCGGCGCCGCACGCCCGGCCGTCCCGTTACCTACGGCACCACCGACATCTTCCTCGACCATTTCGCGTTGGAGGAGATCCGCGATCTCCCAGGCATGGAGGAATTGAAGGGTGCCGGGCTGCTTTCGGGCCGCATGCCGTCGAATTTTTCCATTCCGATGCCGCCGGCCGACCCGGACGTGCTGACCGATGACGAGGATCCGCTGACCGACATCGACCTTGAGGAACTCGGCCTGTTGACGCCGCGCGTCGAGGAAGATTGACCGCAAACGACGTGCCGAAAGCGATGGTATTTAGCGGCTGCGCCGATAGGTAGCGGGCTGAGGCGCCGAAACTGCGTGACTTCGGCCACTCATTTATAAACTCTGTCGCGGTTGTGTTTGAATCCCGGCGCGAAAGCGCATAGATCATCGTCAGAGAAAACTTTCGAGAGAGATTGTTATGGGTTCATTTTCGATTTGGCATTGGCTGATCGTGCTGGTGATCGTGCTGCTGGTGTTCGGTCGCGGCAAGATTCCCGAGCTCATGGGTGACATGGCCAAGGGTATCAAGAGCTTCAAGAAGGGCATCGCAGACGACGAGGTTGCCGAGGACAAGCGCACCGTCGAGCACCGTGCCGACGAAACCGTTTCGGCAGCGAAGGAAAAGGCCAGCAAGAGCTGAGCCCAAAACTTTAGTCGGAACGTATCGCCATGTTCGACATCGGCTGGACCGAGATGCTGGTGATCGCGATCGTCATGATCGTGGTCGTCGGGCCCAAGGATTTGCCCAAGATGCTGCGCACTTTTGGCCGCACGACGGCGAAGATGCGCGGCATGGCCGCCGACTTCCAGAAACAGTTCAACGATGCGCTGAAGGAGGCCGAGCTTGACGACGTCAAGAAGTCGGTCGATTCACTCAGAAGCCTCAACCCGGCCGCCGAGATCAGGAAACAGCTCAACCCGTTCGAGCAGGCGGCGGCCGACGTCCGTTCAGGCGTCGACGCGGTGATGAAGCCGAAGCCGGCCGCAGACCCGGTCGCGCCGGCTGCTTCGACGCCGCAGGATACCGCGCTGAACAATGGCGCGACGGTGCTGCCGGGCGTCGATGCCCCGGACGCGGCGCCGGCGGCGCCGACCTTTCCGGCGATGACCGATGGTTCGGTGACCCCGCCTGTCGCGACGGCGGCGCCGGCCACATCGCCAAAGGCCTCGGCGGCGAAGACGGAGGCGGCGCCAGCGAAAGCGATGCCGGCCTCCAAGGCCGCAGCGAAGCCAGCGGCAAAACCTGCTGTGACAAAGACCGCGGCTAAAAAGGCCGAGCCGAAGCCCGCAGCAGCAACGGTGAAGAAGCCGGCCGCAGCCGCCAAAAAGACGGCGGGAGCCGCCAAGTGAGCATTTCGGAAAAGGACGAGATCGACAAGTCGGCGGCTCCGCTGATGGAGCATCTGATCGAGTTGCGCCGGCGGCTGATGTGGTCGATCGGCGGGTTCTTCGTCGCCTTCCTGTTCTGCTTCTTCTTCGCCAAGCAGTTGTTCAACCTGCTGGTCATCCCGTTCAAATGGGCGACGCAATGGGCCGGGCTCGACCCGCACAAGGTCGAGCTGATCTACACGGCGCCGCAGGAATTCTTCTTCACCCAGGTCAAACTGGCGATGTTCGGCGGCATGGTGATCGCCTTTCCGCTGATCGCCACCCAGATCTACAAATTCATCGCGCCCGGCCTCTACAAGAATGAACGCAACGCCTTCCTGCCGTTCCTGATCGCTTCGCCGATCCTGTTCCTGATGGGCGCTTCGCTGGTCTATTTCTTCTTCACGCCGATGGTGATGTGGTTCTTCCTCGCCATGCAGCAGGCCGGCACCGACGACCAGGTGCAGATTTCGCTGCTGCCGAAAGTGTCGGAATATCTCAGCCTGATCATGACGCTGATCTTCTCTTTCGGGCTGGTGTTCCAGTTGCCGGTGGTGACCAGCCTGATGACGCGGGTGGGCATGCTGTCGTCCGAGGCGCTGGTCGAAAAGCGCAAATGGGCAATCGTCATCGCCTTCGTCGTCGCGGCTATTCTGACGCCGCCCGACCCGATAAGCCAGATCGGCCTGGCCGTTCCCACGATCCTTCTCTACGAGGTCTCGATCTGGTCGGCCCGGCTGATCGAGCGCAGCAAGGAACGGGAACGTCTGGCGCGCGAGAAGCGGGAGGCTGCGGAAGCGGCGGCCGAAAAGCCGGCGGACGCGTCATCGACCTAGCGGCATCGCCGTTATCTTCAGGTTTGCGGGACAGCGCGGGGCGCGAGGGAACTCGATCTTCACATCTTGCATCGGTCAAGGATGCGGTTTACGCCCCCTCTAGCCTACTTGAGGACGAACAGACCATGCTTGACATCAAATGGATTCGCGACAATCCGAAGGCCCTTGTCGAGGCGCTCCAGAAGCGCTCGTGGCCGGTTGCGGAGGCGCAGTCCACTGTCGATGATCTGATCGCCGGGGACGAGGCGCGGCGCGAACATCTGACCGAGCTGCAGACCAGGCAGGAGCGCCGCAACGCCGCCTCGAGAGAAATCGGCAACGCCATGCGCTCGGGCGACGGCGCCCTTGCCGAAAGACTGAAGGCCGAGGTCGGCGAGATCAAGGCCTTCATCCAGAACGGCGAGGCGCGCGAACGCGAGCTCGACAAGGCGCTGAACGACGCATTGGCGGTGCTGCCCAACGTGCCGCTCGACGACGTGCCGGTCGGCAAGGACGAGCACGACAACGTCGTCAAGCGCACCGTCGGCAAGGTGCCGGCCCGCCCGAACTGGGTGAAGGAGCATTTCGAGATCGGCGAAGCGCTCGGCATGATGGATTTTGAGCGTGCGGCGAAACTGTCCGGTTCGCGGTTCACGGTGCTCAAGGGCGGACTGGCACGGATGGAACGCGCGCTCGGCCAGTTCATGCTGGACCTGCATACGACCGAGCATGGCTACGAGGAGATCCAGCCGCCGCTGATGGTGCGCGACGAAGCTCTTTTCGGCACCGGGCAACTGCCGAAGTTCGAGGAGGATCTGTTCTTCGCCCCGCATGGGGACGGCAGGCTTGGCCTCATTCCCACCGCCGAAGTGCCGCTGACCAATCTCGTGCGCGAAGACATCACGCCGCATGAAAAACTGCCGCTGCGCTATACCGCGCTGACCTCGTGCTTCCGCTCGGAAGCGGGCTCGGCCGGGCGTGACACGCGTGGCATGCTGCGCCAGCACCAGTTCTACAAGGTCGAACTGGTGTCGATCACCGACCAGGACACCTCGCTTGCCGAGCACGAGCGGATGACCGAATGCGCTGAGGAAGTGCTGAAGCGGCTCGGCCTGCCGTTCCGCACCGTGACACTGTGCACCGGCGACATGGGCTTTGGCGCGCGCAAGACCTATGACATCGAGGTCTGGCTGCCGGGCCAGAACGCCTATCGCGAGATTTCGTCCTGCTCGGTCTGTGGCGATTTCCAGGCACGGCGCATGGATGCCCGCTACAAGGACAAGGACGGCAAGGGCAACCGCTTCGTCCACACGCTGAACGGTTCCGGCACCGCCGTCGGCCGCGCCCTTATTGCCGTCATCGAAAACTACCAGAATGAGGATGGCAGCGTAACCATTCCTGAAGCGCTTCGGCCTTACATGGGCGGTCTGGAAAAGATCGAATCGAGATAATGCGCATCCTCCTGACCAATGATGACGGCATCCATGCCGAGGGCCTTGCATCGCTTGAACGCATCGCCCGCACGCTGTCGGACGATGTCTGGGTGGTGGCGCCGGAGCAGGATCAGTCCGGCTATGCGCATTCGCTGTCGATCTCGGAGCCGCTGCGCCTGAGAAAGATCGGCGAAAAGCACTTTGCCGTGCGCGGTACGCCGACCGACTGCGTCATCATGGGCGTAAAAAAAATCCTGCCCGCAGCACCAGACCTGATCCTGTCCGGGGTCAATTCCGGCGCCAACATCGCCGACGACGTCACCTATTCGGGCACCGTTGCCGGCGCCATGGAAGGCGCGCTGCTCGGTGTGCGCTCGATCGCACTCAGCCAGGCTTATTCCTATGTCGGCGAGGATCGCCTCGTCCCTTACGAGACCACCGAGGCGCTGGCGCCGGCGCTGCTCAAAAAACTGGTCGCCATGCCGCTGCCGGATGGCGTGCTGCTTAACGTCAATTTTCCGAATTGCCTTCCCGAAGAGATCGCCGGCACGGTGGTCACCGCGCAAGGCAAGCTCGTCCACAGCCTGTGGGTCGACGAGCGCCGCGACGGCCGCGGGCTTCCCTATTATTGGCTGCGCTTCGGCCGCGAGCCGGTCGAGGGCAAGCAAGGCACTGATCTCCATGCCATGCGCAACCGGCTGGTGTCGGTGACGCCGCTGCAGCTCGATCTCACGGCGCATGAAATTCGCGATCAACTGACCAAGGCGCTCGTATGAACCTGAACCATGGTCCGACGGTCGATGACCGTGAAGGCTTCGCCGCTTTCCTGCTCCGCCTGCGCGGCAAGGGCGTGGTGCCGAAGGCGCTGATCGCCGCCTTCGAGGCGACGCCGCGGCGCGGCTTCCTTTCCGCACAGTTCCACCCGATCGCCTGGTCGGACCGCATGCTACCGATCGAATGCGGCGAGGCGATCGAGGGCGCCGATCTGCAGGCTGCGGTGATCGCAGCACTTGCCATCGAGCCGGGCAACCGGGTGCTCGAGATCGGCACCGGGTCGGGCTACACGGCGGCGGTGATGTCGCGGCTCGCCGCGCGCGTCGTCACAATCGATCGCTACAAGACGCTGGTCGAGCAGGCCAAACAGCGCTTCGAGGCGCTCGGCATCGGCAATGTCATCGTGCGCCAAGCGGACGGCTCCAACGGACTGGCCAATGAAGCGCCGTTCGACCGTATCGTCGCGTGGGCGGCCTTCGACAGCCTGCCGCGCTTCCTGCTCGATCAATTGTCGAGCGGCGGCATCGTCATCGCCCCGATCGGACCCGAGGAGGGCGAGCAGGTGCTGGCCAAGCTGACCAAGGTCGGCAGCCGCTTCGAACGCGAGGACATCGGTCTCGTACGCCTGCAGCCGATCCTGCGCAGCGTGGCCGCCGTCATCTAGGATCTGTCGATATTCAGGTGATGCCCGCAACTCACCTGTCTGGTCCGTCTCCGGCTTGCCTCAGCTCAATCACGCCCGTCCAATGCAGCTTTAAACATTTTAAGAAAATTTGCGTCTGATTCTAGAGGTTTAACCGGCCGGTAACATTAACGCGCTTTAATCACGGTCAGTCTGTACCGGGTATCTGCGGGTAAATGCGATGCAATTCAGTATTTTGAAGGCAAACGGACGCAACCTGGCGCGGGGTATCGCCGTCCTGATGGTTGCGGGCACTACGGCGGGATGCAGCTCCCAGGTCTCGCGGTTCAACAGCGTCGATGATGTCTTCACGTCGTCGACAAACAACCAGCGCGCCATCATCGACAAGCAGGACGCCGCCCAGCCCTATCCCGGCGATGCCGCCGCGGTTTCGACCGCGCCGCTCGACGGCAGCCACACCCAGTCGGTAAGCCGTTCAAGCCTCGAACCGGTCACGACGCAGCAATTGCCGCCGGTCGACCAGGCGCAGCCGGCTACCGCGTCGGCGCCCGCCGCCAGTCCGGTTCGCACCGCTTCGGCGCCAGCCGCTCCCCGGGTCGACCGGACCGCGACCGGAACCGTGGCAAAGCCGTTCAAAGAGTCACAGCCCGATGCTCCGCGCATGGCGACGGCGGGCGGCGAACCGCGTGCAGCCGAGATCATCGTCAAGGACGGCGAGACCATTTCCGGCCTGTCGCGGCGCTACGGCGTGCCCGCCGACGCCCTGATGAAGGTCAATGGGCTAAGCGCGACCAACGGGCTGAAGACCGGCCAAAAGATCGTCATCCCGGCCTATGCCTATTCGGGCAAGAAACCGGCGCCTAAGCTTGCCGGCGCCAAGCCTGCGAACGACACCAAACACGATGTGCCGGCCAAGGCGCCGGAGATGGTCGCCGTGCTGCCGCAACAGCCCAAGCTCAAGGAGGGCAAGTCCACCGCGCAGGTGGATGCATCGGCCGCAGCAAGCCAGCCGAAGGACGCCGCACCCAAGGCGGCTGGTGCCGGTGGCGCCTACACCGTGCAGCAGGGTGATACGCTGTCGGCCATCGCCAGGAAGACCGGCGTCGGCGTGGTTGCGTTGAAGCAGGCGAACGGCATGCAGGACGGTCTGCTCAAGATCGGCCAGACATTGAAGGTGCCGGCCGGCGGAACCGCGACAGTTGCCAACGCCAAGCCGGCAAAGGTCGATCCGGTAACGACTGCCACCACCCCGCCTGCGGCGAAGACGACGCCGTCGGAAACGCTCGCCGCCTACACGCCGCCGAAGAAGGAAAAGGTCATCCAGCAGGCCGAGGACGACGACGCGGTCGCGCCGAACGCCACCGGTATTGGCAAGATGCGCTGGCCGGTGCGCGGCCGCGTGATCTCCAGTTTCGGCGGCGGCAAGGACGGTGTCGACATCGCCGTGCCGGAAGGAACACCAGTCAAGGCGGCCGAGAACGGCGTCGTCATCTATGCCGGCGATGGCCTCAAGGAATTCGGCAATACGGTGCTGGTGCGCCACGAGAACGGTTTGGTCACAGTCTATGGTCACGCCCGTTCGATAGAGGTCCAGCGCGGCCAGAAGGTCAAGCGCGGCCAGGAAATCGCGCAGTCCGGCATGAGCGGCACCACCGACTCGCCGAAACTGCATTTCGAAGTGCGCAAGAATTCGGCGCCGGTCGATCCTTCGACCTATCTTGAATAAAGAAAGTCGATCCTTCGACCTATCTTGAATAGAACAAGAAAAGCGATTGCGGGCCGCCTGACCTCCAGTCCGGCCCGCCGGCTCAGCCCGCTCCGCAAGGGGCGGGCTTTTTCAGGGGCTTTTCCGGACCATGATCTTGTCTGAAAACCGGGCTCCACTTTTTGCTACGCTGACCTTCGGTTCGGGATCATGGGCTAATCCTGGAGCGACTTGCCGAGCCGGCCTGCCAGATCCTGGGTGTACTGCCAGGCGACACGGCCCGAACGGCTGCCGCGCGTCGTCGCCCATTCCAGCGCCTCGGCGCGCAGCGTCTCGGGATCGATGGCAAGTCCATGATGGCGGACATATCCGTCGATCATGTCGAGATACTCGTCCTGCGAGCATTTGTGGAAGCCGAGCCAGAGGCCGAAACGGTCGGAGAGCGAGACTTTTTCCTCGACCGCTTCCGACGGGTTGATGGCGGTCGAGCGCTCATTGTCGATCATGTCGCGCGGCAAAAGGTGGCGCCGGTTCGACGTGGCGTAGAAGATCACATTGGCCGGGCGGCCCTCGACTCCGCCTTCGAGCGCCGCCTTCAGCGACTTGTAGGACGTGTCGTCGTGGTCGAATGAGAGGTCGTCGCAAAACAGGATAAAACGGTAAGGCGCTGCCTTCAGCAGCGCCATCAGCTTCGGCAGCGTGTCGATGTCCTCGCGGTGGATCTCGATGAGCTTGAGTGGCAGGTCCAGCTTTGCCGATGCGTTGACCGCCGCATGCACGGCCTTGACCAGCGAGGATTTTCCCATGCCGCGTGCGCCCCACAACAGCACGTTGTTGGCTGCGTAACCGGAGGCGAAACGCTCGGTGTTGTCGACCAGTATGTCGCGGACGCGGTCGACGCCGCGGATCAAACCGATGTCGACGCGGTTGACCTTGCGCACCGGCTCCAGATAGCCGGGATCAGCCTGCCAGACAAAGCAGTCGGCCCCGCCGAGATCGGTTTCCGGCACCGGAGGCGGGGCGAGGCCGGCGACCGCCTCGATCAGGCGGTCGAGCTTCCTGTTCAGGGCTTCGATGGTGCTGTCGGTCATTCTTGTCTTTTGTCTTTGCATTCACGAAGCAACGGAACCTATTGATTCCGGCGGTTTCGGAACCGGCTCCAACCTTTTGTTAGGGCACGATCTTTTTCGAGAACCGCGCTCCATCTTTCGGGACCATGCTCTAACACGGCTCAACCAGCCGGAAAAGCAGCTGAAATGCTCGGCCGCAGTTGCATTGGCAACTTTACCGACTATATTCCGGCCAAATTTCACGGGGCCGCCAAATTACCCGTTTGGCGGCTGTTTTTCAAAATTCAGGAGTACTTCGATGTTCGTGACACCGGCATATGCCCAAGGCGTCGGCACCTCCCCGGATATGTTCATCAGCATTTTGCCGTTTGTCCTGATTTTCGTGATCATGTATTTTCTGATCATCCGGCCGCAGCGCACGCAGTTGAAGAAGCGCGGCGAGATGCTGGCGGCGGTGCGCCGCGGCGATACGGTCGTCACTGGCGGCGGTTTCGTCGGCAAGGTGACCAAGGTCATCGATGACAACGAGCTCGAGATCGATCTCGGCGGTGGCACCAAGGTAACGGCGCTGCGCTCGACGATCGCCGATGTGCGCGTCAAAGGCGAGCCAGTGGCGAACCAGAACGCCAAGAAATAACCGATTGTCGGCGAACGATCTGCGGATACGCCCAGACCGACAAACGCCATTTGCTGTATTTTGCGCTTCAGGACGAACCTGATCTGGCTGGCCGCCGGTATCACGGGGCGCCAACGATCTCGTGATGCCATTGCGCGCTGGTCCCATGCCGGCAAGATTGACAATAGTTGAAGAAAGCCCGATGGCAGCATCAAAGTGAACTGCCTTTAGCTCGACATCAACCTTTGTGCGGACCACGGCGAGCCAGTGGCGAACCAGAGCGCCTAGAAATAACCCAATTCCAGGCGGAACGATCCGCCCGAATGCCGTGACGGACGACGCCATATGCTCTATTTCTCGCGCTTCAAGATGATCCTGATCTGGCTGGCCGTGGCCGCCACAGTGATCCTGGCTGCGCCCAATCTTTTTTCGGCAAGCACGCTCGCCAGGCTTCCCGACTGGGTTCCGAAGCGCCAGATGACGCTCGGCCTCGATCTGCAGGGCGGCTCGCATATCCTGCTCAGGATGGATCCGAACGATCTGATCAAGGATCGGCTGGAGACGACGCGCGACGAAATCAGGACGCGGCTGCGCGATGCCAAGATCGGTTATACCGGCCTTGCCGGATCAGGCCGGGCCGTGCAGGTCCGCATCACAGATCCCGGTCAGGTCGAAGCCGCCAAGACGGCGCTGAAGACATTGACCGACCCGGTGGCCGCCGGCCTGTTCAGCGGCGGCTCCGTCCAGGAAATGTCGCTGGATGATACCGAGCCCGGCCTGCTCAAATTCGCCTTCACCGATGCCGGCATCAAGTATCGCACGTCGACGGCGCTGGCGCAGTCGCTCGAAGTCGTCGAGCGCCGCGTCAACGAACTCGGCACCACCGAGCCGATCGTGCAACGCCAAGGCGACGACCGCATTCTGGTCCAGGTGCCGGGCCTGCAGGATCCGCAACGGCTGAAGGACATTCTAGGCCAGACCGCCAAGCTGACCTTCCAGATGGTCGACCAGTCGATGCCGGTGCAGGACGCGCTCAACGGTCGTCCGCCGGCCGGATCCTCGGTGTTGTATTCGCAGGATGATCCGCCAGTTCCCTATCTGATCGAGAACCGCGTCATCGTTTCTGGCGAAAATCTCGTCGATGCGCAGGCGACGTACAATTCCCAGACCAATGAGCCGGTGGTTTCGTTCACCTTCGATTCCAAGGGGGCGGCGCGTTTCGGCCAGGCCACCTCGCAGAATGTCGGCAAGCTGTTTGCCATCATCCTCGACAATCAGGTGATTTCGGCGCCGCAGATCCGCGAACCGATCCTTGGCGGCAGCGGCCAGATCTCAGGCAATTTCACCGCCGAGAGCGCCAACGATCTCGCCGTGCTGTTGCGTGCCGGCGCGCTGCCGGCGACGCTGACGGTGATCGAAGAGCGCACGGTAGGCCCTGGGCTCGGCGAGGATTCCATTCACGCCGGCAAGGTTGCCGGCGTGATCGGCTCCATCCTCGTCGTCGTGTTCATGTTCGTGGCCTATGGCTTTCTCGGCTTCATTGCCAACATCGCGCTGGCGGTGCATGTCGCGATGATCATCGGGTTGTTGTCGTTGCTTGGCGCGACACTGACATTGCCCGGCATCGCCGGCATCGTGCTGACCATCGGCATGGCGGTCGATTCAAACGTCCTCATCTACGAGCGCATCCGCGAGGAGCGACGAAACGGTCGCTCGGTAATCCAGGCGATCGACACGGGTTTTTCCAAAGCGCTGGCGACCATCGTCGATTCGAACGTCACCTCGCTGATCGCGACCGTGGTGCTGTTCTGGCTCGGGACCGGGCCGGTGAAGGGCTTTGCCGTAACCTTCGCCATCGGCATTC
Source organism: Mesorhizobium sp. WSM4816 (assembly GCF_055811535.1). NCBI lineage: Bacteria > Pseudomonadati > Pseudomonadota > Alphaproteobacteria > Hyphomicrobiales > Phyllobacteriaceae > Mesorhizobium > Mesorhizobium sp. WSM4816. The sequence continues at coordinate 69,141 of NZ_JBVVQR010000020.1, forward strand.
TGACCACCGTCTTCACCGCCTTCACCTTCACCCGCCTGCTGGTGTCGATCTGGCTTCGCCGCGCCCGCCCGAAGGAATTGCCGCGCGCGCCGGTGACCTTCGTCCCGCCGGGCACGCGAATTCCGTTCATGGGCATCCGCCGCTGGACATTCGCGCTGTCCAGCGTGCTGTCGATCCTGGCGGTCGTGCTGTTCATGACCGTCGACATCAATTACGGCATCGACTTCAAGGGCGGTTCGCTGATCGAGGTCCAGGCCAAGGATGGCACCGCCGATATTGCCGACATCCGCGGCAGGCTTTCGGAACTCAATATCGGCGAAGTGCAGGTGCAGCAGTTCGGCGACCCGAACGACGTCTTGATCCGCGTCGGCACGCAGGAGGGCGGCGAGAACGCCGAACAGACCGTCATCGACAAGGTGCGTGGCGAGTTGCAGGACCATTACGATTTCCGCCGCGTCGAAGTGGTGGGACCGACGGTTTCCGGCGAGCTTGCCAAGCAAGGCACCATCGCCATGCTGATCGCGCTGCTCGGAATCCTGGTCTATGTCTGGTTCCGCTTCGAATGGCAGTTCGCGGTCGGCGCCATCATCGCCACGGTCCACGATGTGGTCATGACCATCGGCTTCTTTGTCATCACCGGTCTCGAATTCAACCAATCGTCGCTTGCAGCGATACTCACCATCATCGGCTATTCGCTCAATGACACGATCGTCGTCTATGACCGTGTTCGCGAAGACTTGCGAAAATACAAGAGGATGCCGCTGCCGCAATTGTTGAACAACGCCATCAATGAGACGCTGTCGCGAACGACGCTGACCTCGGTGACAACGATGCTCGCGCTGCTGGCGCTGGTGCTGTTCGGCGGCGAGGTGATCCGCTCGTTCACGCTGGCGATGCTGTTCGGCGTCGTCTTCGGAACCTATTCGTCGATTTTCATCGCTGCGCCATTGCTCATCCTGTTCAAGCTGCGGCCGGAAACCGCGACGGCCGATGTGGAGAAGCCGGTGAGCGGCGGCAAAGCCATAGCAACCTGACGGGCGGCCAACGGGATGACCAAAGGCATTGTCATCCGTGAGGCGCATTTCCCCGGCCGTGCGCCGATCGAGGCCTATGGCAATGGCGGGTTTCGTTTCGCCGACATGTCGCATCGCGGCTCGCTCCTGTGCCTGCCGTCGGGCATCTATGGCTGGGAGCCGGCTGATCCCCTGGCGCTGACGGCGGCGGATTTCGCCAAGCTGCTCAACGAGGCTGACCAGGTCGAGATCCTGCTGGTCGGCGCCGGCAAGGATCTCAGGCCGTTGCCGGCAGCGCTGCGTGCTGTGTTGAAGGCGGCGGGCATTGCGGCCGATCCGATGTCGACTGGTGCTGCCGTGCGGACCTACAATGTTCTCCTGGCGGAAAACCGTGCGGTGGCCGCCGCGCTGATTGCCGTCGAGTGACGTGAGCGAAAACGCCAAAATCGTCATGGAAACGGTGCGCGCCGCCGACCATGATCGCTATGTTTGCGCGCTCTATGCGCCCGAAGACAAGCGTGACGCGCTATTTTCGCTCTATGCCTTCAATGCCGAGATATCAGGCATTCGCGACCGTATCCGCGAGGCACTGCCCGGCGAGGTGCGACTGCAATGGTGGCGCGATGTCATCGCCGCCGAGGACGCCGGGGTAGGCACAGGCCATCCCGTCGCCGACGCGTTGAAGGCGACGATTTCCGCCCATCACCTGCCGAAGCCCGCCTTCGAGAACATGCTCGAAGCCCGTATTTTCGATCTCTATGACGACCCCATGCCGTCGCGCACCGATCTTGAAGGCTATTGCGGCGAGACAGCAGCGGCGCTCATCCAGCTTGCAGCGATGGTGCTCGATCCCGTCGAAGCGCCCCGTTTCGCAGAACTTGCGGGCAGGGCAGGTTGCGCACAAGCGATGACCGGCCTTTTGCTGCTGCTGCCATTGCATCGCAAGCGTGGGCAATGCTTTGTCCCGGCCGACATTCTGGCCGCGGCAGGATCGTCTTCCGAGGAGTTCGTTGCAGGCGATGACGGGCCTGGAGCACAACGCGCCGTCGCCGCAATGATCGCGCTGGCGCAAGAACATCTTGCAGCTTTCGAAAGCGGTGCATCGTCGTTGCCGGATTCGCTCAGACCAGCATTTTTGCCGCTGGCCTTGTCGCGCTCCTATCTCGGCAAGATGGAAAGCTCTCGTCAGTCACCTCTGAACGAGGTGGCGCGGCTCTCGGCCTGGCGCCGGCATTTTCAGTTGTTGCGCCGCGCGACGCGAGGCTGGCCGGACGAATCGACAACGTAAGCGATGATGGCAGAGTGCTCGAACGGCACTGTCCGCAATCCCGGCGCAATGTCATCGCGCGACCGGCCACCACGAGGCGCATTGCCGATGCTCTGGCAGCGTTATTTAATCCGATCGACAAAACCATTTGCGATGCTTTCGCTGCCGCTGCTCTCAAGGATGTAGGCAGCCATCGCTTCGAGATCGGCAATAGCTTCTTCGCTAAGAGCGACGGCGAGACGCTGTATCATCATTGTCTCGCTCGCGTTGTGAAATCCGGCTCTTTACCCTGTCGATTGCTTCTTCGAGCGAAACAGCGGGCCTTGTATCCTCGATCGATGCCTTCACGCGCGCCCTGATCGACGCCATGCGCTCGGCATGCTCTTCCTCCTCGCGCTGGAAGGCACGAAGTGCTGCGCGGATGACCTCGCTCGCCGAACCAAAGGTACCATCCTCGACTTTTTCGCGGATCATGCGCGCCATGGCGGGCGTGACGGTGACGGACAGTTTCTCGGCGGGCTCCATGGAATTGCTCCCTGTGGCGAGGTAGGATAATATCCTACTCTCCGATCAACTGATCGACAAGACCGGAAAAGGCTACTCCGCTGCTTCCGCCCGCGAAGGCAGCCCTAGCCATTGCCGGCAATCATCCAACGCACGCGATGTAACAGCACGCCGCTTGGCGACGGTCTTGTCCTTGCCGCGCAGGCGTTTTCCCTCGGCTTTCGGCGCTTCCACCGGAGGGAACAAGCCGAAATTGATGTTCATCGGCTGGAATGAGCGCTTTCCCGGCTCGTCGTCGGAAACGATGTGGCCACCGGTAATATGGTTGAGCAGCGCGCCAAAGGCTGTGGTTATCGGCGGCAGCGCCGGCGCGTGGCCCAACCGCTCGGCGGCGGCAAAGCGCCCGGCAAGCAGGCCGATGGCGGCACTTTCGACATAGCCCTCGCAGCCGGTGATCTGGCCGGCGAAGCGCAGGCCGGGCCGTGATTTCAACTGCAGCGATTGGTCAAGCAACGTCGGCGAATTGATATAGGTGTTGCGGTGCAGGCCGCCGAGGCGGGCAAACTCGGCGTTTTCGAGGCCCGGGATGGTGCGGATCACGCGCACCTGCTCGGCGTGCTTCAGCTTGGTCTGGAAACCGACCATGTTGTAGAGCGTGCCCAGCGCATTGTCCTGGCGAAGCTGCACGACGGAATAGGCCTTTACCGACGGATTGTGCGCATTGGTCAGCCCCATCGGCTTCATCGGCCCATGGCGCAGCGTCTCGACGCCGCGCTCGGCCATGATCTCGATCGGCAGGCAGCCGTCGAAATACGGCGTGCCTTCCCATTGCTTGAATTCGGTCTTTTGGCCGTCGACAAGCGCCTGCACGAAGGCAAGATATTGCTCCTTGTCCATCGGACAGTTGATGTAATCCTTGCCGGTGCCGCCAGGTCCGACCTTGTCGTAGCGCGACTGGAACCAGCAGATGTCCATGTCGATCGTGTCGAAATGGACGATCGGCGCGATGGCGTCGAAGAAGGCGAGCGCATCGGCCCCGGTCACTTCCGCGATCGATTGGGCGAGCCCAGGTGCGGTCAGCGGGCCGGTGGCGATGATCGCCTGGTCCCAATCCGCCGGCGGCAGGCCTGGCACTTCCTCGCGCTGGATGGTGATGAGCGGGTGCGCTTCGAGCTTTTTTGTCACCGCTCCGGAAAACCCGTCGCGGTCGACAGCCAGCGCACCGCCGGCCGGCACCTGGTGCGCGTCGCCGGCGCTCATGATCAGCGAACCGGCCAGCCGCATTTCGGCGTGCAGCAGGCCGACGGCGTTGGTCTGCGCATCGTCGGAGCGGAAGGAATTGGAACAGACGAGTTCGGCCAATCCATCCGTCTTGTGCGCATCGGTGCCGCGGATGGGACGCATTTCATGCAGCACGACGGGAACGCCGGCTTCGGCCGCCTGCCAAGCGGCTTCAGAACCGGCCAGGCCACCGCCGACGACGTGAATGGGTTTCTTGTTCATGAGCGCCGAAATAATCCTTTGTAGCTGCGATTGCAATTACGCGAGCCGGCGGCGTTGTTGCCGCCAAGCGCGGCAATCGTCTACTGTCGGAGAATGGACGGGATGCTTGGGATCTTTGCCAGAGCGACATTTCTGACAGTCGTGATCGGCGTGGGCGGAGCAGCGGCCGCCGGCGAACTGGCTGCGACGGCTTCCAAGCGGATCCCCATCTGCCACGGCTACAGTTGCAACTATCGCACGATGCTGGCGCTTGGCTCCGGTGACGGCGCGCGTTTCCGCTCTATTCTGCGTGCCGGCGCCGGTTCGCCCCAAGCCGAGCGAGCCGCCATTTCGAAGGCTGTTCGCTATTTCGAGCAGCGCATTTTCCGGGCCACCGGCATTCGCGATCTGCCGCAGTCGGAATTCGGCGCATCGCGCATCAGGGGCCAGATGGATTGTGTCGACGAATCGACCAATACACATGCGCTGCTGGTCTATCTTGCCGCGCGAAAATTGCTCAGGTTCCACAAGGTCGAGGACAAGGCCTCGCGAGGCTTGTTTGTCGACGGGCGCTATCCCCATTGGACGGCGGTGATCAGCGACCGCAGGGGCACCGAGTGGGTGGTGGATTCCTGGTATGCGCCGATGGGCGGCGCACCGGACATTTTTCCGCTCAGCCAGTGGAAGAAGCGGGGCGTGCTGGAAAGCGGTGCGCTCGACTGACGACAGGGACTTCCTCGCCAGAACGAATTCCCAGAACGATTCTCAGAGTGTGCGTCGAGCCTGAAAAACAACAACACCCGCCGGGGGAGGATCCGGCGGGTGTCGTTTTGCTGGTCGATCCTCGGGAGGAGGTGAAGATCGACCGTATTCGCCATCGCCGGGGAGGAGGTCGGCTTTGACGAAATTCCTTTCGCCTGATGGACGAAATTGCTTCGCCCTGGGGGAAACAGCGCCCGCCGCGGGAGGAGGTGCGGCGGGCGCCGTTTTTGTGGTCAACCCTCGGGAGGAGGTGAAGGCTGACCGTATCCGTCAGGGTCGGGGAGGAGGTCGACCCTGGCGAAATTCTGACTAGATCGCCTTGCGGGCGATGCTCTTGATCTCTTCGCGGACAATGCCGAGATCATGCAGCTGGCGGTTCGAAAGGCGACCCAGCTCGGTAACGGTCGAGCGATAAACGCGCCAGTTACGATAGTTGCGGATCAGGTTCATTGTCGTTCTCTTTTCAAGTCAAACTGGTTCGGACCATTTGCGGTCCGAAGAGGATTAGACCGCCTTGCGGGCGACGTAGTGGATGTCGCTGCGGCTGATGCCGAGGTCGGTCAGTTCGCGGTTGCTCAGGCGGCTCAGCTCGGAAACGGTGTCCCGGTAGCGGCGCCAGTTGCGGTAGTTGCGGATCAGGTTCATGGTATTCTCGTTTCGTCTTTCTTCCGGATCATTCCGTCTTTGTGTACGCCCTGAAGATAGGTCGGGTCATATCGATTTAAAAGCGCTATTGGTGCATGGCAGCAATGCAAATTGTGCAATGCACAATCGCCGGCAGTTCCCGTCTTCGATATAGATAGGCCCGAATCGGAAAATGCCGTAGCGTCAACGGTTTGTCCGGGTCGGTTGAAGAGACGACCAAGCTGGAGGAGAAAGGCATGGCGAGCTATTCGTCGCGGGTCAGGGCCGATATCGCACGATGGCTGCAGGCTGGCCTGATCGACGCCTCGACGGCCGACGCGCTGACGCGCGACGTCGAGGCCAATGAGCGCAAATCGCTGAGCTTCGGCTCGATCCTGGCGATGATGGCGGCGTTGCTTTTTGGTGCGGCCGTCCTGATCTTCGTCGCCGCCAACTGGGAAGCCATCCCGCGGCTGGCGCGGGTGGCAGCCCTCTTCGCCATCATCTTCGCCGGCTATGTCGGCGGCGCCGTTCTGAAGACACGCGACCATGCTGCAATCGGCGAGGCACTCTGGATCGTCGCCGTGGCGGCATTTGGCGGATCGATCGCGCTGATCGGCCAGATGTATCATTTGTCAGGCGACGAAGCGTCGGCCTTGATCACCTGGGGCGCGGGCACCGCCCTGGCGGCAGTTGCGCTGCGCTCGAACCCGCTGACCGTCGCTTCTGTCGGCATTGCCGACGCGTGGCTGTTCCTGAGAGGGTTCGATTATTTCAGGCGCACGGAATTTCCGCACCTCTTCGTCGCCATGGCGATCGTGTTGTTCGCCATTTCGTTCTGGACCCGCAGCCAGGCGGCGCGGCATCTGATCGTCCTGTCGGTCATCTTCTATCTCGTGCTGTTGTTTACGGAATACGAAACGCTGCAGGTCGCCGTCCCGCTCATTGTCGTGTCGGCGCTGCTTTTCGCGGCTGCGATCCTCGCTGCCGAGCCCGTCGACCGGATATTGCAGCTTGGCGGCCGTCTGCCCTTGCACGCGCTGATCGGGTTTCTCACCGGCCTGGCGATGATCCAGTTCGAACTGGCCAGTGAAAGCAATAACAGCGGCTTTGGCATTGCCTCGGCCATTGCGCTTGCCGGCATTGTCGCGGCAATCGTGCTGGGCGGCCGCGAGAGCAGGGGCTTGCGCTGGGTTGCCTATGCCGGCTTCGCCTTCGAACTCGCCATCATCTATGTGGTGATGCTGCAGTCGATGCTCGACACGGCAGGCTTCTTCCTTGCAGCCGCTGTGCTTCTTGGCCTGCTTGCCCTTGTCATCCTCCGCGTGGAGAAGCGCATGAGGCTCCCGAGCGTAGAAGGAGCAGCGGCATGATGACCGGCAAAAAACTGATCATTTCAGCGCTGGTGCTGACACTCGTCCAGATCGGCTTCCTGAGCTGGATCATCGCCGGCCGGGCGGCGATCCTGCGCGACGGCAAGCAGGTGCTGCTGAGGGTGGAACCGATCGACCCGCGCGATCTGCTGCGCGGCGACTACATTATACTCAGCTATGATATTTCGCGCCTGCCGGTGAAGCTGATCGCCAACATTCCGACCGGCAAGCTGACGAGCGACGATACGCCGATCGTGGTCAGGCTGAGACGGGGCTCCGACGGCTATTGGGGCGCGACCACGGCCTGGTTCGGGCAAGCGCCGGCACCGGCAGCATCCGATGAAGTCGATATCGTCGGGCATGTGTCAGAAGGGTGGGATCTCAGCGCAGCCACGACGATCGCGCCGAATTACGGCATCGAGCGCTTCTATCTGCCGGAAGGCGAGGGGATGGCGATCCAGAACGATATGCGGGTGCGGCCGTTCGGCGTCCGCGTCGCAATCGCAACCGATGGCGCCGCGCAGATCAAGGCGCTGATGGACGGCGACAAGACGCTGTTCGAGGAAGCGCTCTATTAGAATTGGCCCGGATTAGAATTGGGAAAGCGCGACCGCGGCCCCCAACGCCTTCCGGTACTGGAACCTTAGTCCACTGCTCGAGGGAGCAGTGGTGCGGGTAGAGGGACTCGAACCCCCACGTTCTCACGCCAGAACCTAAATCTGGTGCGTCTACCAATTCCGCCATACCCGCTGGCTTCGTTCACCGTGACATGTCTATGTCACAACCCATGTCACAAGTTCAACACTTAGATTTTCGAGGTTTTTGGGCCTCGCGTTGGCGTTCGGGGCCACGGCGCGGACTTTCTGTCCACAGTAGGCGACGGCGGCGCAAACGAACTCGTCGGCGGCCGGGACGCGACTCCTGGAACACCCGGGACTCCTGGCGTGAGCGTGGTCGCGCAGATGTCCAGCAGCCAGTTGATACGGATGAAGAAGCGCTGCGTGGATGTGCTCGGGAGCGGCGGCACATACGATCGCGACCTGCTGAGCTTTGCTTGCTGATCGCACGCCGCTGAGAAGACTGTTGCGCAAACGGGAGTGTCGCATCGGCCGTACAGGCTTGACAACACTCTCCCGGCCTCGCGGCCGGCCCGCCACTCGGAAGGTGGCGGGCTTCTCTGCGTCAGGACCGCTGTGCTGAGCGGATGACGACTTCGGGGTAGCTACACCAGCGGGAGCCAAGTCGGAGTGGTGCCTAAGATCCAGTCGCGGTCAAAATAGCGGCCGTTCGCCGGCGCATGATCCCGAAAAACGAAAAATCGTATTTTTGGGGATCATGCGCCAAAATCAAGGTGCTCCAGCTTCCTGTGCGCCTCCAAGATGACGCGCGGCGCTGTAGACGCGAAGATGGTTGAAAATCGGCCGCGCCTGTGACAAAAGGCGTGTCGAATGTGACGGGATGCGACGATCCACTTCTGCAGAATGTGATAAGAAGTCGGAAAAACAAAGACTTATTCACATTTTGGAGCGTGTTTCTGGACGATTTTGAGCCGCGTTGAGTGGACAGATCGCCAAGTCCCGCACCAAACGCCATTCCCGGCAAGATCATACCGGCAGGCTGTAAACGGCAAGAGCCGTTTGGCTGCGGAAACGAAGGTTCTATGATGCAGGTTACCGAAACGCTCAACTCCGGTCTCAAGCGCGAGATCAAGATCACCGTGCCGGCCGGTGACATGGAAGCCAAGCTGATGGCGCGGCTTTCAGATGCCAGGAGCAAGGTCCGCATCAACGGCTTTCGCCCCGGCAAGGTGCCGGTGCAGCACCTGCGCAAGGTCTATGGCAAGTCGTTCATGGCCGAAGTGGTCAACGAGATCCTCAACGATTCGACCCGTTCGATCATTACCGGCCGTGGCGAAAAGGCTGCCATGCAGCCCGAAGTGATCATGACCGAGGACGAGAAGGAGGCCGAGAAGATCCTGGCCGGCGGCGCCGACTTCGAGTTCCGCCTGAACTACGAGATCATTCCGCCGATCGAGATCAAGGATTTCTCCGACATCAAGGTGACGCGTCAGGTGTTCGACGTGCCGGATTCGGAAATCGACGAGCAGGTCAAGCGTGTCGCCGAATCGGCGCGCACCTACGAACCGAAGACCGGCAAGGCCGCCGAGGGCGACCGCGTGACGATCGACTATGTCGGCAAGATCGATGGCGAAGCCTTCAGCGGCGGCGCCGGCACCGACCAGCCGCTGGTGCTCGGCTCCAAGGAATTCATTCCCGGCTTTGAGGATCAGCTCATCGGCAGCAAGGCCGGCGACGAGAGGCAGGTCACGGTCACGTTCCCGGAGAACTACCAGGCGGCGCATCTTGCCGGCAAGGAAGCCACCTTCGACGTCACCGTCAAGGAAGTGTCCCAGCCCGGTGCGTTGGAGATCAACGACGAAATGGCCAAGAATCTCGGCCTGGAGTCGCTGGAGCGCCTGCGTGAGGTGGTGCGCGGCCAGATCGAGAACCAGTTCGGCTCGATGACGCGCCAGAAGATCAAGCGCCAGCTGCTCGACCAGCTCGATGCCGCCTACTCGTTCGAGGCGCCGTCGAAGCTTGTCGAGGCCGAGTTCAACAACATCTGGAACCAGGTCAACCGCGATTTGGAAGCCGCCGGCCGCACCTTCGCTGACGAGGAGACGACGGAAGAAGAGGCGCGCGCCGAATATATGCGGCTTGCCGAGCGCCGTGTGCGTCTCGGCCTGGTTCTCGCCGAAATCGGCGAGAAGGCCGGCGTCACCGTGTCGGACGAGGAATTGCAGCGCGGCCTGCTCGAGCAGGTGCGCCGCTATCCGGCCAACCAGCAGCAGGAAGCCTTCGAATTCTACCGCAGCAATCCCGAAGCGCTGAACACGTTGCGCGCGCCGCTGTTCGAGGAGAAGGTGGTCGACCATCTGCTCAGCCAGATTTCGGTCACCGACGTCAAGGTCAGCAAGGAAGAGCTGATGGCCGACGACGAGGACAGCGAGACGGCCAAGGCGAAGCCGGCCAAGAAAGCCGCAGCGAAGAAGGCCGACGCCAACAAGGCCGACGATGCGGAAGAGCCCAAGAAGAAGGCCGCGCCGAAGAAGAAAGCTGCCAAGGACGCCGAATAGCACAACATCTGCTGGATTTGAAAGGCCGCCCTCGAGGCGGCCTTTTTTTCGCCGCGCCGCATTACTCGTGAGGCAATTGGCTGACGAGGATACGCATCACCGTTACTCGCTTGGGCAGCTCAACGAGAAACTCTTGGTCGCGGGGCAGGTGGTGGATCTTGTGCGGGTCGCCGCCGGTGAAGCTCGCCATGGCATCGACGTCAGGCCAGTACGAGATCGTCACGAACTCCGTCTCTTCTTCGCGATCTTCGCGAAATAACTATACGCCGAGTGCCTTCTCCTGAAGCGGCGGAATGCCTTCGCGGCGTAGGTATGGCTCGTAGGCGTCCGCCAGATCACGGCGTGTCGTTCCCCGCCAGATCCGGGCGATTGTGGCGTTGTCGATCATGGAGTGCGCTCCTCTCGATGGGTGGTCAGCAATGGCGGAATCCGCTGCGGTGTTGTGCGGGCGATTAATGCAGGACCTTGCCCAGAAACCGTCGCACCAGTGGCAGGGCGACCTCGAAATGGGTCTCCAGCAGCCAGTGCCCTGCTTCGTTCAGCAAATGCAGCTCGGCCTCAGGGAGATCGCGCAGATAGGCGCGCGCTGCCGGCTCGGGCATGTATTCGTCCTTCGGTCCCCAGAGGATCATTGCCGGTGGCCGCCGCTCGCGCAGGTATACCTGGTAACGAGGGAACCAGTCGAGATTAGCCTTGAGCTTCTCCATCAGTCCGACTGAAAGCGCACGGCGCACAGGCGTATCCATCAGCGGCCAATGCAACTTCCACAGATCGGGCGGGACACGTCGAGCGACGTCGTCATCGACTTCGCCTACGAACTCGGCGCGAAAGCCGTCTTCGCTCACCGCCTGTTCGAGCGGTGCACGGTTGGCTGGCGAAGGATCACGCCAGAAGCGCCGGATCGTTTCGTATTTCGGGCCAAGAGCATCGGCGTAGATGTCGCCATTCTGGATGATCAGGGCCCTGATCCGCGATGGGTGCGCTATGGCGTGGCGCAGGCCGATCTGCGAGCCGTAGTCGTGCAGCCATAACGCGTAGCTGTCGAGCTCCAGCGCGTCGGTGAACCGCTCCAGGAACGTTGCATAGGCATCAAAATCATAACCGAACCGTGCCGGATCGCCACTGTAGCCAAAGCCGGGGAAATCCGGCGCGACCGTCCGCCACCGATCGGCGAGCGCCGGCATCAGCCGGCGATATTGGAAGGATGAGCAGGGATAGCCATGCGGAAGCAGCAACACCGGCGCGGTTTCAGGACCTGCTTGTCTGTAAAAGACGGTGTCGCCGTCGATCGTGCGGGTGCCGTGGCGCACCTCCAGGTCGCTCCTGTCGTTCATACACTTCTCTGATCTTTTGATATTCCAGATGTTTAACCGTAGCTGGTCTAACGCCATTACCCGGTATGCGTTCCGATTGCGCTCGACGCCGATCTGCCTGCCTCGTCGCCTCTGCCGCGATCCCGCGGGTCGACTTCTTCTATCTGCCGGCCGGATTCTGTGGTATGTAGATGCCGCAATTCCATGCGGGAGACGCGGATATTCCGCTCTGTCGTGCAAGGGGCGCATGACGGCGAAAGTGGTCGGCAGGCGCAGATCGTCCAAGGCAGATTTGGCGATCGGGGAGGAAAATGCCATGCGTGCAATCGCGTTTTTCGCCGCCATCTCCGTTGCGACGTTTATTACAAACCAATCGCAGGCACAGGATGCCGCCGCGGGTGAGAAGGTCTTCGCCAAATGCAAGGTTTGTCACGTCGTTGACAAGGACCAGAACAAGGTCGGTCCGTCGCTGAGCGGCGTCATCGGCCGGACCGCCGGCACGCATCCGGGCTTCAAGTATTCCAAAGCCATGACCGAGGCGGGTAAATCCGGCGTCAAATGGGACGACGCTACGCTGACGAATTATCTTCGCGATCCCAAGGCCATGATCAAAGGTGGGAAAATGGCGTTTCCCGGCCTCAAGAAGGACGAGGATCTCGCCAACGTCATCGCCTATCTGAAGCAATTCTCCAAATGACCCGGTTCTTCCACCAGGAAGTAACCCGGTTCTTCCGTCGGCCGATGGGCGGGCCAAATTGCCTGCCCCCATCGGTGGTCGCCTGAAATGTCGGCTCGGGAAAGCGGCCTCAAGGATACCGGTATCCAGATCTCTGAAGCGACGGTCAGTGATTTCTTCGCGCTTCTGAAACCACGCGTCATGGCGCTTGCTGTCTTTACCGCTTTCGTCGGCCTGATGGTGGCGCCCGGGGCGATGAACCCGGTCATCGCCGTGATTGCAATCGGTGCAATTGCGGTTGGAGCGGGAGCGGCCGGGGCACTCAACATGTGGTACGATGCCGATATTGACGCGTTGATGTCGCGCACCTCAAAGCGGCCGGTCCCGTCAGGCCGGGTCACGCCAGGCGAAGCGCTCGGCTTCGGCATGGTGCTTTCCGTACTTTCGATCATGACGCTCGGCGTGCTGGTGGGGTGGCTCGCCGCATCGCTGCTGGCCTTCACCATCTTCTTCTACGTCGTCATCTACACGATGTGGCTGAAACGCTCGACGCCGCAGAACATCGTCATAGGTGGCGCCGCGGGCGCGCTTCCTCCGGTCATCGGGTGGGCGGCCGCCACCGGCGCCGTCGGGGTTGAAAGTCTCGTCCTGTTTCTGATCATTTTCCTCTGGACGCCGCCGCATTTCTGGGCGCTCGCGCTGTTCAAGATCGGCGACTATGCTGCGGCCGGCATTCCGATGATGCCGAACGTGGCCGGCCAGGCTTCGACCAGAAAGCAAATCTTCGTCTATTCGCTGATCCTGGCACCAATCGGCGTGCTGCCTTGGGCTGTCGGATTCGCGAGCGGATTGTACGGGATTGTTTCGGCCGCATTGGGCGCGGGTTTCATCTGGCATGCCTGGAAGCTTCTGGTCGACAAAAGGTGGGCTGAAGGACGGGAGATGAAACGCGCAAAGGCGCTGTTTGCCTATTCGATTCTCTATCTTTTCGCGATCTTTGCCGTGCTGCTTGCCGATACCGTTGCAATGCGTGTCGTCATGTCAGCTGGAAATTGACGGCATGACCTGCGTCATGGCTGCATTGAATCCCGATGTTCTCGGATTGTTTGCCGGGTTGAGAATCGGCGATTGCTGAACGAGGTGCGCCCGAACCTGCTCAAACCTCACGTTGGCACTGCGCAGAATCCCAGCACCAGCAGAATAACTATGCCAAGGCCGAGTATAAGAACGGTCTTTCCATCCATGACCTTCACCCCTTCAACCCAGCTTTGAGACTAGCGAAGAAAGGCCGTTAGAGCTAGCGGGATCACCGGAGCCGTCCCCGCAGACAAAGGGCCGCGACAAATCCCACGCAAGAGCGTATGTTGATCATGGTGCAGGTCGCGGTTTTGCGTGGCCAGTCACGCTGAACGACAGCACCGTGAAATCGCGACCTTTACTGGACCTGGTCTGGAGGAATGGTCATGGCAAGTTTTCACGTGATTGCAGGCGCCAGCGAGACGCTGGAGCACACCAGAATTCGAAAGATAGGCGTTTCCGACCTTTTCGACGCGCTCAAGCGTGGCGTCGACGATTTCATGGTCAAACCGTCGCACATCGTTTTCCTCTGCCTGATTTATCCACTTGTCGGCGTCGTGCTCGCTGTCTGGACGTCGGGCAACAACACGTTGCCGCTGTTGTTTCCGCTGGTGTCTGGTTTTGCGCTGATCGGCCCGTTCGCGGCGCTCGGCCTGTATGAGATCAGCCGGAGGCGGGAGGCCGGGCTCGACGCCTCATGGAACCACGCTTTCGAGGTCAGGAATTCTCCAGCGCTGCCGGCCATCGCGGCGGTCGGGATCATGCTGCTTGCGATCTTCGTCGCCTGGCTGTTGACCGCGCAGATATTTTATCAGCAGGTGTTCGGTCCAGCCCCGCCGGAATCACTGTCCAGCTTCATCAGTGAAATATTCGCCACCGGGCGCGGCTGGACGCTGATTATCGTTGGCCACGCGATCGGCTTCGTCTTCGCCGCGGTCGTGTTGTGCACCACGGTCGTCGCGTTCCCGTTGTTGCTCGACCGCGACGTCGGCGCCTACGAAGCCATCCATACCTCGGTGCGGGTGGTCCTGGCGAACCCGATCGTGATGGCTGTCTGGGGCCTGATTGTCGCCGTCGCCCTGATCATAGGCTCGCTGCCGGTGTTCGCGGGGCTGGCGGTGGTGCTGCCGATCCTCGGTCACGCCACCTGGCACGTCTATCGGAAAGTCGTGGAATCGCCGGCCTCCACCAGACCGGCGGACTGAAAAAATCCTGCCCTGCCGCACCGGCGAGAGGCCGCTGCGGCAGGTTGGCAAGAGCGTTTTAGTAAGCCGGGTAGCTAAAGCGGGCTTGCTGTGCGTCGCTGGTCAGGTTGCGGAAATCCTTGCCGCTGACATGCACGAGCGTCCTGTGGTCGCCACCCTCGAAATAGATATCGCCGGCATTGCCGAGGCTTTCATCGACAATCACCGGCACATCGTAGGCCGCGCCGATCGGCGGGATGGCGCCGGTGTCGCAATCCTCGAAGAGCGAAACCACCTCGTCCTCGGAGGCGAGCCCAATGCGCTGGTGCATGACGTCCTGCAATGTGCCGAGCTCGATCCTGTGCGTGCTCGGGACCACGGCCAGCGCATAGCCACCGTCGTGGTGAACCACCACCGATTTGGCCATTATGCTGCCGGGCACATGTGCCGCTAAGGCGGACTGCCTGCTTGTCGACGTGCGGTGGTGCTCGACGGTATCGTAGGAAATTCCTTTCTCGTCGATAAAGTCCTTCAATCTGTTTGCGATCGTCATCTTGAGCCTCCCTTCCTGGAGTTCACGACGGAGAACCGACGAAAATCGTTCTCCTTCTGTCGTTTTCCGGTGGTGACAAAAATGGGCCAGCTGTCGACCGTTTCAAGGCAACGCAGAGCGGGCCGTGAACAGCCCCTCCGGCCCTCGACGGGAAATGCTGCCCGAACCCGGATTGCGCGTCAGGGCTCGGCCCCAAAAAACAGCATCCGGGTGAGAAGCGTGTACTCCGATTCGAAGACCATCATTGCCACGAACACCAGCACCAGGATCGGCGGCAATATGATCGCATAGGTCAGCGCCAGCCGCTCCCAGGCCATGTGCATGAAGACCGCGACGATCAGCCCGGCCTTGAGCATCATGAAGATCAGGATCAGCGACCATCTGAGATAGCCGTGGAGGCCGACATAGTCGACCAGATAGGAGCAGGCGCTGAGGATGAACAGCCATGCCCAGACCACCAGATAGAGCCTGATCGGGTGCTCCTGATGGACCTCCGCAGGGGCAATGCCTGCTGCTGCCGCATCATGCGCTTGCGTTCCGTGCAGCGTATGTTGCCCCAGACCGTTTGCGGTTGCTTCAGCCATATCTGCCTCTCACCAAAGCCATGTCTGCCTCTCACCAAAGATAGAAGAATGCGAAAATGAACACCCAGACCAGGTCGACGAAATGCCAGTAGAGTCCCATGATCTCGACGTGCTCGTAGCTGCCCCTGCGGCTGGTGAAGAACCCGGGCCGGCCGGTTTCGTAATCTCCGCGCCAGACCTTTCGCGCCACGATGATCAGGAAGATCACCCCGAACGTCACATGGGTGCCGTGAAAGCCGGTGATCATGAAGAAGGATGACCCGAACTGCGCCGCACCCCACGGATTGCCCCAGGGCCGTACCCCCTCGGAGATCAGCTTGGTCCATTCGAAGGCCTGCATGCCGACGAAGGTTGCGCCGAGCGCTGCGGTCAAAAGCATCAGGATCGCCGTCTTGCGGCGGTCGTGGCGGTAGCCGAAATTCACCGCCATGGCCATCGTTCCGCTGCTCGAGATCAGCACGAAGGTCATGATGGCGATAAGGATCAGTGGAATATTCGAGCCGCCGATATGAAGGGCAAAGACCTCGCTCGGATTGGGCCACGGCACTCGGGTGGACATGCGCGCGGTCATGTAGGAGAGCAGGAAGCAGCCGAAGACGAAGGTGTCGCTGAGCAGGAAGATCCACATCATGGCCTTGCCCCAGGACACGTTCTTGAACGCGCGCTGATCCGAGGACCAGTCGGCGGCGACGCCTTGCAAGCCAGCCGGCCGCGCCTGTGCTTGGCTGGTATGCGTCACTGTCGTGTCTGCCATCCGTCCGGCCCTCCTAGGTCAGCAGCTGTCGGCAAATTTCGATAAAAGTCGCGGCCCAGCCGGCCAGAAGTGCAAAAATGGCGAGCCAGACGAAAAGCAGGAAATGCCAGTACATGGCGCACAGTTCGACGCTGAGGCGAAGCCGCTCCGGCCGTGCTCCGTTCCAGGCGCCGGCAGTTGTTCTGCCCAGGCCCACCAGCCCGCCCAGTATGTGCAGCCCATGCATCCCGGTTATCAGGTAGAAAAAACTGTTGGCCGGATTGGCGGTCAGCAAGTAGCCGTCGGCGGTCAGTTCCCGCCAGGCCGCAAGCTGTCCGACCAGGAAGGCAAGCGCGGTGAGCCCAGCCGTGACGAGGCCGAGCCTGACCGCGTCGATCTCGCCCCGGCGCGCAGCGACCGAGGCGCATTGCAGCGCGATGCTGCTCAGGACCAGCACGCCGGTGTTGAACCAGAGCACGCGCGGCAGCGGCAGCGCCTGCCAGTCGGACAGCGCCATGCGCATGAAGTAGGCGCTGGTGAAAAGCGCAAACAGGCAGCCGACGACGGCGAGGAAGACGCCGAGGCCGATCTTGGCGGTCGGCAGCGCCGATCCTTCCGGGCCTATAATGTCCCCGATCAAACCTTGCTCGAGCCATGGCTTGGCCATCAGCCGCTGATGGGAGAGCCACCATCCGACAAAGCCGACGATGACGAGGAGGAAGACCAGAATGACGCTCATGCCGGCTCCCTGGAGGATCCGAAGGAGCCCGGCATGTTTTGCGGGATAAAGTCCTCCTTGGCGCCCGGGACGCTGTAGTCATAGGCCCAGCGATAGACGATCGGCAGTTCCTTGCCGAAATTGCCATGGGCGGGCGGTGTTTCCGACGTCTGCCATTCGAGCGTCGTGGCGCGCCATGGATTGCCGCCGGCCTCGCGGCCATGGCGGATGCTCCAGATCAGATTGAACAGGAACACGATTTGGGCAAAGCCGACGAGGAACGCCATGATGCTGATGAACGCGTTCAGATCGTGGGCCGACTCGGTCATCACCGTCGTGGCGGTCAGTTCGTTGTAGCGGCGCGGCACGCCCATCAGGCCGATGTAGTGCATGGGAAAGAAAATCAGATAGGCCCCGAGGAAGGTGACCCAGAAATGGAACTGGCCCATGGCCTCGTTCAGCATCCGGCCAGTGACCTTCGGGTACCAGTGATAGATCGCCCCCAAGATCACGAGGATCGGGGCAACGCCCATGACCATATGGAAATGGGCAACGACGAACATCGTGTCCGATAGCGGAACGTCGACGACGACGTTGCCGAGAAACAGTCCGGTCAGCCCGCCATTGACGAAGGTGACGATGAAGGCCAGGGCAAAAAGCATCGGCACGGTGAGGTGGATGTCGCCGCGCCACAATGTCAGCACCCAATTGTAGACCTTGATCGCGGTCGGGACGGCAATGATCAATGTCGTGGTGGCGAAGAAGAAGCCGAAATAGGGATGCATGCCGCTGACATACATGTGGTGCGCCCAGACCACGAAGCTCAGCGCGCCGATGCCGACGATGGCCCAGACCATCATCCGGTAGCCGAAGATGTTCTTGCGCGCATGGGTGCTGATCAGGTCGGACACGATGCCGAAGGCCGGCAGCGCCACGATGTAGACCTCGGGGTGGCCGAAGAACCAGAACAGATGCTGGAACAGGATCGGGCTGCCGCCGCCGTGCTGCAGTTGTTCGCCCATCTCGACGATGGCCGGCATGAAGAAGCTGGTGCCGAGCGCACGGTCGAACAGCATCATCACGCAGGCGACAAACAGCGCCGGGAAGGCGAGCAGCGCCATGACTGTCGCGGTGAAGATACCCCAGACGGTCAGCGGCAGGCGCATCAGCGTCATGCCGCGTGTG
This sequence comes from Mesorhizobium sp. WSM4816, assembly GCF_055811535.1. Lineage (NCBI taxonomy): Bacteria > Pseudomonadati > Pseudomonadota > Alphaproteobacteria > Hyphomicrobiales > Phyllobacteriaceae > Mesorhizobium > Mesorhizobium sp. WSM4816. The sequence continues at coordinate 87,325 of NZ_JBVVQR010000020.1, forward strand.
CGGGCCTGCAGCACCGTCACGACGTAGTTCAAGCCGCCCATGGTGAAGCCGATGATGAACAGGATCAGCGAGACGAGCATCAGGATGATGCCCCAGTCCTGGCCGCCTGGTGTGCCGGTCATGATCGCCTGCGGCGGGTAGAGCGTCCAGCCGGCGCCGGTCGGTCCGCCGGGCGCAAAGAAGCTCGACACCAAAACCAGCACGGCGAGCAGGTAGATCCAGTAGCTCAGCATGTTGACATAGGGAAAGACCATGTCGCGCGCGCCGACCATCAGCGGGATCAGGTAGTTGCCGAATCCGCCCAGGAACAGTGCCGTGAGCAGGTAGATCACCATGATCATGCCGTGCATGGTGATGAACTGGTAGTAGGCTTCCGGGGTGATGAAGTCGAAGGTGCCGGGGAAGCCGAGCTGCAGCCGCATCATCCAGGACAGCACCAGCGCCACCATGCCGATTGCCGTCGCCGTCGCCGAATACTGGATGGCGATGACCTTGGCGTCCTGCGAAAAGACGTACTTCGTCCACCAGCTATGCGGATGGTAGAGTTCCATCTCCGCGACTTCGGCCGGCGGTACCCCATCTGCAGGTGTGACATCGACCATATAGGAACACCTCCGTGTCCTTTTCGGCCAGGCTCGACAGTTTCGAGCCGTGCCGCAATTTCAACCCAAATCGCCGTCTTTGCCGGCGTCTACTCTGCCGAGCCCACCTGCTGGGGGGCCGACAATTGCGCAAAAGTCTGCTGTTCGCCGAGCCACGCCAGATAGTCTTCCGGCGTGTCGACCATCACCACGCCATTCATCAACGGGTGCCCCTGGCCACAAAGCTCGGCACACAGGACCTGAAAAGTTCCGGTCTTGGTCGGGGTGAACCAGAAATAGGTGACCGAGCCCGGGATCATGTCCATCTTGGCGCGGAATTCCGGCACGTAGAAATCGTGCAGCACATCGATCGAGCGGAGCAGCATCTTGACCGGCTTGCCGACCGGCAGATGCAGATCGGCGGCTTCGACGACGACATCGTCCTGGCCGTTGGCGTCACTGGAGTCTACGCCGAGAGGATTTTCAGGGCTGACGTTGCGGGTGTCGGACGTGCCGAGCTTGCCGTCCTTGCCGGGCAAGCGGAAACTCCACTGCCATTGCTGGCCGACGACTTCGACCTCGGTTGCGTCGCTTGGGACGCTGACGAACTGGTTCCAGACGAACAGGCCGGGAACCAGCATGGCGGTGACGCCGATTGCGGTGACGATCGTCAGCCACCATTCGAGCCGCTTGTTCTCGGGTTCGTATGCAGCCTGGTTGCCCTCCCGGTGACGGAAGCGGAAGACGCAATAAGCCATGAATAGGACGACGGCGGCGAAGACGACGCCGGTGATCCAGAAGGTGATGATGATGGTGTTGTCGATATAGTCCCAATTAGAGGCAATCGGCGTCCACCACCATGGGCTCAGGAAGTGGAACAACACTGAGCCCACAACTACCAAAACGAGTACAAGCGCTATGGCCATATCCCGTTCCTCCCGGCATTCCAAGGGCGCGAAGCCGTCCCAGGAAATGCCAAATGCATCATAGCTCGATTTCCGGTCGAAATTCTAGTGCGGTCTTCCCGTCAGACGAAAACGCAATGGCGATGATGTGGAAGAACCCAAGAAGAAGAAGGCTGCGGCGAAGAAAAAACCTGCCGGGGCACCGAACAACACGGCGTCCTGCCGGATCGTGAAAGGCCGCCGGCTCGCGGGGGAGGAGGCTGGTTCGGGATTGTGCCGACGAGATCAGGCGATTGGTTTCCGCCAGACCGGCTCCTGCTGTCCTGGCGATTCGGCTGCTGTCGGGGCGAGGCGAGGCCGTTTTCGACCTAACCGGGTTCAGCGAGGCGGTCGGTCGGAATCGCCGGCACCTGCAACATAGAGTTGCTGTGATCGAATCAGCAACGCTCCCTTGACCGCTACGCTTTAAGAGATCCAGTGGGCTTTTCCGGTGCAAACGTCTCGAACGCAGCCGCGCAGCCACCGGTGCGCCGGATCGGCATCCAGCCGCGGGTGCCACAAAAGTGAGACCGCGATTTCCGGCAGGGGAACCGGCAGAGGGAACCAGAACATTCCATCGCGCAGGTTTCCCGTATAGCGTTCGGGAACGCTGGCGATCAGGTCTGAGGCACGCGCCAGAGCCAGAGCTTCCGAAAAGCCGCTGACGACCGTCACGATCTCCCGTTTCAACCCTATCGGCGCAAGGGCATCGTCGATCGGTCCCCTGTCGAGTCCGCGACGGGAGATGAGGATGTGCCGGCCGGCTGCGTAGCGGGCAGGGGTCATCGTGACCTCGCACAATGGATGTCCCATCCGCACGACGCCGACGAAACGATCACGGAACAGCGCTTGCGCGCGCATCTCCGGTCCCGTGGCCTTTCCGACAACGCCGGTTTCCAGGTCTACGCTACCGTCGCGCAGAGGCGTGCTGTCCTTGTCCGGCTTCAGCACAAAACGCAGCCGCACGCCCGGTGCTTGTTCGCCGACGCGCGCAATGAGATCCGGCCCGAAATTCTCGACAAAGCCATCCCTGTTTCTAAGCGTGAAGGTCCGCTCAAGCCGTTTCAGGTCGAGCATCTCGACAGGACGCAAAACGGCTTCGGCGTTCTGCACAAGCTGACCGACGCGCTCGCGGAGCTCGAGGGCCCGAGGTGTCGGAACGAGGCCGCGTCCGGCCCTGACCAGCAGCGGATCGCCCGTCGTCTCACGCAATCGCGCCAGCGCCCGGCTCATCGCCGACGGGCTCAGCCGCAGCCTTCTGGCGGCGCGCGCCACGCTGCCTTCCGTCAACAACACGTCAAGCGTGACAAGCAGATTGAGGTCGGGATGCGACATATGATGATCGTAGCATGGCCGGAACGATCTGACATGTCGTCAAACGCAATGATTACGTGCAAATGATGCGCCTTCCGCCATCTCCAGCAAAGGACTACCTGTCTGCCAGCTCCGTTTCGGGAGTCGCGCCAGAAAACGGAGTTCATGTTGAAGCCAATCGATGCAGGACGGGCAGTCGCCGAAAATCCAGAACGGGCACCTGCGGTTCGCTGGGCGCTCGCCAGCCTTTCGCTATCGATGTTGCTGTCCTCGCTCGGCATCAGCATCGCCAATGTCGCCTTGCCGACGTTGACGCAGGCGTTCGACGCCTCGTTCCAGGAGGTCCAGTGGATCGTGCTGGCTTACCTCCTCGCCATCACCACCCTGATCGTCAGCGTCGGGCGACTGGGTGACATCACCGGTCGCCGGCGGCTGCTGCTGGCCGGGCTGTTCCTGTTTACGGTGGCCTCGGTCCTGTGTGGCGTTGCGCCGACGCTCTGGCTGCTGATTGCAGCCCGGGCGGCCCAGGGCTTGGCGGCGGCCATCATGATGACCCTGACCATGGCTTTTGTCGGTGAGACGGTGCCGAAGGCAAGGACCGGCAGCGCCATGGGGCTGCTCGGAACGATGTCGGCGATCGGCACCGCTCTCGGTCCCTCGCTCGGCGGTCTGCTGATTGCCGGAGCCGGTTGGCGGGCGATCTTCCTCGTCAACGTGCCACTGGGCTTGCTGGCATTTTGTCTCGCCTACCGCTATCTGCCGGCTGATCGCCGGGAGCCGAAGACGGATCGGGCCGGCTTCGACGTTGTCGGCACGCTGCTGCTTGCCCTGACGCTTGGCGCCTATGCGCTCGCGATGACGATCGGGCGTGGCAGTTTTGGTCAGCTCAACCTGGCTCTATTCGTGGCTGCAGTCTTCGCGGCCGGTTTGTTTGTGCTTGTCGAGGCGAGAGTGGCGTCGCCTTTGATCCGATTGGCCGCTTTCGGCAATACGACGTTGAGCGCGAGCCTCGCCATGAGCGCGCTCGTGGCGACGGTGATGATGGCGACATTGGTGGTCGGGCCGTTCTATCTGTCTCGTGCGCTCGGGCTCGACGCCGCTGTTGTTGGCATCGTCATGTCGGTCGGTCCGCTTGTCGCCGCGCTGACAGGTGTGCCGGCTGGTCGCATAGCCGACCGTTTTGGCGCTGGGCGCATGACCATCATTGGGCTTATCGCGATAGCCGCCGGTTGCTTCATTCTATCCGTGATGCCGGCAATATCGGGCATCCCTGGCTACATCGCCCCGATCGCCGTCATCACATCTGGCTATGCGCTGTTTCAAACGGCAAACAACACCGCTGTCATGTCGGATATCCGCCCGGACCAGCGGGGCGTCATTTCCGGCTTGCTCAATTTGTCGCGCAATCTCGGGCTCATCACCGGCGCATCCGTCATGGGCGCTGTGTTCGCATTCGCCTCAGAGGCCATCGACATCGCAACGGCGCGGCCCGACGCCGTCGCGACCGGTATGCGGATCACGTTTGCAGTCGCGGCAATACTGATCATCGTCGCGCTCGTCGTTGCGGTCGGAGGCCGCGTTCTCGCGGCACGCCCGTCGCTGCCTGGCGTGTCATGACTCGAGACCGGACGCTTTGGGGCCGATGCTTGTCCAAACAGGGCGTCAGATCAGCAGCAGGCCCTTCATGCTGGCATGACCCTTCTTGCCGATGATGATGTGATCGTGGACGGCGATGCCGAGCGGTTTGGCCGTCTCGATGACCAGCTTGGTCATCTCGATGTCGGCGCGCGACGGCGTCGGGTCGCCTGACGGATGATTATGCGCCAGAATGATCGCGGTGGCGGAGAGTTCGAGCGCCCGCTTGACCACTTCGCGCGGATAGACCGGCGTGTGGTCGACGGTGCCGACCTGCTGCACCTCGTCGGCGATCAGCGCGTTCTTCTTGTCGAGAAACAGGATACGGAACTGCTCGCGCTCCTCGAAGGCCATGACCGACCGGCAGTATCCGAGAACCTGCGTCCAGGACGACAGGACCTCGCGGCCCTTGATCTCGCTACGCGCCGCGCGTTGGGCGGCCGCGGCAACGATCTTCAGATCGAGTGCCACTGCCGGACCGATACCGCTGACCTCCTCAAGCCGTGCGACGGGGGCGCCAAGCACCTCGGCCAGCGTGCCGAAGCGTGCCAGCAATGCCTTGGCGACGGGCTTGGTGTCGGCGCGGGGGATCAGGCGAAACAGCAAGAGCTCCAGCAATTCGTAGTCGGGGAGGGCGTCGGAACCGGCCGCAAACCGTTGGCGCAAGCGGTCGCGATGGCCGAGATAGTGCGGCTTTTCGGGCGACTTATCGACCGAATTGGCTTTCGCGAGCGGTTTTATCGGTGTTTCGGGAAAGAAGATCCGTTCGTCATCGTCGCTGGTCTTTCCCATAGGCCGCCTGCATTTTCTTGACCGGAAAGATCCGGCCCTCGCGCAAACACTATGCTGGCAGGCCGCGGCGGTCGAGGTTTTTTGGCGACAGCGTGAAAATCTCGCATCCGGTCTCGGTGACGCCGATCGTGTGCTCGTACTGCGCCGACAGCGAGCGGTCGCGTGTCACCGCCGTCCAGCCATCCGACAGCACTTTTACGTGCGGCCGGCCGAGATTGATCATCGGTTCGACGGTGAAGATCATGCCCGGCCGCATCTCGACGCCCTCGCTGGCGCTGCCATAGTGCAGGATGTTCGGCGCATCGTGAAAGAGCTGGCCGACGCCGTGGCCGCAGAAATCGCGCACCACCGAGCAGCGCTCGGCTTCGGCATAGGTCTGGATGGCGGCGCCGATGGCGCCGGTGCGGGCGCCGGGCCTGATCGCGGCGATGCCGCGCATCAGGCATTCATGCGTGACCTCGAGCAGGCGCTCGGCGGCGCGCTTGATCGTGCCCACCGGATACATGCGCGAGGAATCGCCATGCCAGCCGTCGAGGATGTAAGTGACATCGATGTTGACGATGTCGCCGTCCTTCAACGGCTTGCTGTCGGGGATGCCATGGCAGACGACGTGGTTGATCGAGGTGCAGGACGACTTGGTGTAGCCGCGATAGTTGAGCGTCGCCGGCAATGCGCCGTGATCCATGCCGAACTCGAAGACGAAGCGGTCGATGGTTTCGGTGGTGACGCCCGGCGCGACGATCGACACCAGTTCGTCGAGGCAGCGCGCGGTGAGATCGCAGGCCTTGCGCATGCCGGCAAAGCCTTCTTCGCCATAGAGGCGGATCTGGCCGGTGTTTCTGAGCGGTGCCGTGGCGGCGTCGAGATAGGTGACCATTGTGTCCGTCTTGCCGGGTGAAAGGGCTTCTGTTGAGCCCGCGAGAAAAGTCCCCCAGATTTGGCACCGGACGGCGCCAGGTTCAAGGACGAACTGCCGGCGATTGGGCTCAAGCCGGCGATATTCATGCTTTGCGGCTTCATCTTGTGCGTGTTCGGCCCCATGCCGGGCCGTTCGTCCGCACTGACGACATATTTTGTGAGCAAGAAGTTTCTGGGCAAGAAGCGGAGCCTGAGCGGAAAGCTGGTCAAAGCAACTTTTTGCGGCGAGTGGCGTTGCTGCGCGTTCTGGAGAGATAGGAATGGACAGATTGCAATTCGAGGTGCCGGTGCGCATCACGACCGCGCCTGGCCTGCCGGTCGAGGAAATATACAGCGTCGAACAGGCGCTGGATTTCCTGCAAGGCTGGCCGGTTCGCCGCCAGGGCCCAGTCTATCAGGCTGCGTTCAACGCCTGCTTCGGCGCCACCGTCGACCTGGTCGAGACCGAGGCGGCTTGCCGGGCGTTCATGGCATTCTGCCGGGTGAGCCGCCTGCTGGCCAGGGATATGATGGTTCCGCGCAAGCGCGGAGGCGAGGCGAGGAGGCTGAGGGCTTAACGCCGAGCGGGCAAGTCCCAGCAAATTGCGTGATGCATAGCTTGCCCTCGGTGGTAACGCCTGTCGGTGATGCTGTGCCAACCAGCCACGAATCGGCTATGCCTGCGGCATGCAGGAAACGTCTCTTTACATGCCGGTGAAGCGGTTTCTTGAGAGTCTGGACTTCACTGTCAAAGGCGAGGTTGGCGGCTGCGACGTTGTTGGACTGCGTGACGGCGAGCCGCCCGTGCTCGTCATCTGCGAATTGAAGCTGCAGTTCAACCTCGAACTCATTCTTCAAGGTGTTGACCGTGCTGCGTCATGCGATGAGGTCTGGCTCGCGGCGAGGATGTCAAGTCGAGGCAAGGGCCGCGAGCACGATCGCCGGTTCCGTGCGCTGTGCCGGCGGCTCGGCTTCGGCCTTCTCGGGGTTGGCTCCGCCGGCAACGTCGAATTGCTGCTCAGTCCGGCCGCCTTGCCGCCCCGGCGAGACCCGAGGCGAAGATCGCGCCTGGTGGACGAGCATCGGCGCCGGCGCGGCGACCCTGTAGTCGGCGGCGGCTCGCGTACGCCGGTCATGACCGCTTACCGGCAGGACGCGCTGGCCTGCGCCGCTGCCATGGTCGACGGCCCAAAACGCCCGCGCGATCTGAAAACCATTTCGCCACGCGCCGCCAATATCCTGCTTCACAATGTCTATGGCTGGTTCGCTAGGGCCGAGCGCGGCGTCTATGCGCTTACCGACGTTGGCCGTGCTGCGCTACAGCGCTGGCCTCAATCGGCTTCATGACGAGGCAGCACGAGTCGTTTGAGCGACTTGCAGCGGCAGGCAGGCAACGACGCCCTCGTCAAGCCACGGAAGAGGTGGAGCGGCTTGCGGTTGCCGGCCGCGCAACCGTGAGAAGAGTCGTCAGCCCCAGCGGCAATGACGGCTGGATGACGGGCTTCTCGCGCTCGGGTTTCTTTAGAATGTAGGGCGCCTTGGCTGTCCTCAGCTGCTGCAATTGTCGCCGGGCCTTGGCGCGCAGGGCGGTTTCCGCGGGGGCGGGCGATCCATTCTCAAGGACCAGAGTGAAAGCCTGGGCCGCCTCATCCGTCCGCTGCAGGGCGAGAAGGCTGCGGCCCAGGGCATAACGCGCTAGAATGAGGCCTGGATTGAGGTCCGTTGCTCGCCCAAACGACTCGATGGCTGCGGAGTGGGCGTTTAGCGACTGCTGCGCAATGCCCAGGCAAAGCCAGGCGTTTACAGATTGCGGCGACATCGCTGCAAGCGCGCCGAAGCATTCCGCAGCCTGACGGTGATCGCCCTTGGTGCCCAGAACGTGACCGAGCCCGTACAGGGCCTGATCATGCGTCGGCTCGGTGTTCAGGATCTGGCGATAGATGTTTTCGGCCTGGATGATCCAACCCTTCTTGTGGAGGCCGGCCGCCTGCTGCAACGCGCCGACCAAGGATCGCCTGTCCAACTGGTCGCCAAGGTTCCGGCCGGTTTTGGTCCGCACAAGAGTGCAGTTGAGGACGGTTTCGTGGGTGCCGAAGGAATATTTGTAAGGTTCGTTGCCGCGCAGGAAATCATATGTCCGGAAACCGTTCTCTATCGCGCGGCGGATGCAATAACCGTGCAGGACCAGTCCCGACGGCAGCATGTCGGCCGTCTCGTCGCGCCCGACCATGTGGAACAGCATGCTCTTCTTGACCGGATCGAGGAAGATCGCGAGAGCGCTCAAGGGCCGGTCGCCGTGCCAAAGTACAGGCACAAACAGCGTGCCCCGTTCGAAAGCTTGCCTGAACAGCGATCGGTTGCTCTTGACCAGGCCGGGAACGAGATTCCCCTTTCGCGGCGTCCACTTGATGCGCCAGAACTCGAGCAGGATGTCGATATCGCGCTCGATGGTAGCGGCGTCGGCATGCGTTATGCGAAACTCGTCAGAGTTCTCCAGCTTCCGGAGAAATCTCCGCATCTTTTGGCGGGTGTTGGCGCTGAGATTGTGCAGAAGATAATCTTCCCATGAGGACGGGAGGTCGATCGCCGGGCATATGCAGTTGTCAACATTGTCAACCTGGTTGACGCGCCGCATCCGACGCATCGTCAGCCGATTGTCGGAAAGCTGCTCCATCAGCCAGCCTGTCCTGCGTTCCGACATCCGCAGGTTTTCCAGATGCAGGCTGGCCCAATGCATCGTCTTCAGATGCTTGGCGAAAACCGCGATTGCCCGGTAGGCGTATTCCGGCGCGCAGAGGATGCCGGTATAATCGGCTGCAAGGTTCCCCCCCATATACACATCATGGTAGATTTCGCCGGTTTTTTTCCTCATGCTGGTGCGCAGCCGGAGCGGCAGAAGCGCGACATAGGGAGAGCCCGGCGGCCCCTTGCGTGCCGCCAAAATGAACCATTCACCGTCGAAGCGTCGAAGATAGTGGGAAAGAAAGTCCCACGAGACGAAGAAATGCGCGTCGGGATCCCTGGCGTAGAGGTCGTCCCAGTTGTCGCGAAGCCCGTTCAGTTCTTCCGGGCGTGTCAAGACGTCGATCTGCATACTTACCCCCCGCCTCTACGGTCAGCGCTCATTAAATGCCCTAGCCATGCTGTCTTTGATCGGCTTGGACAGGTAGCTGAAAAAGGTCCGCTCCGCCGTCTGGATGAGAATTTCAGCGGGCATGCCTGGCGTCGGAACAAATCCAGGCACGCGAGCCAGTTCGCTGACTGGCAGGTTGACGCGCGCCAAATAGACCTCCTTTGCGGTCGGACCGGAAGCGTCGGGGAGCGAGTCGGCAGAGACGTAGTAGACTTCGCCGTTCAGAACCGGCGTCGTGCGCGCGTTGAGCGCGACCAGCCGTACCGTCGCCTTTTGTCCGACCTTGACATTGTCGATCTCGGTGCGAGGCACCTGCGCTTCTATGATAAGCGGCACATTCGCCGGCAAGATCTCCATGATGCTCTTGCCGCTCTCGATCACGCCGCCGGACGTGTGGTAGAATAACCGCACGACAGTGCCCGAAACCGGCGCATTGATCGTCGCTCGGCGCAGCACGTTTTGCGCCTCGCGGGACTGTTCACGGATGCTGTCCAGTTCGGTTTCAACGCCCTCGAGCTCGTCGAGCGCCGCCTGGCGGTAGGCGTTTTCTGTCTGCCGCATCTCCTGTTCGTGCTTGACGACCTGGGCGCCGGTCTCGGATATCTCGGCTGAGAGCCGCCCCATCTGCCCTTCGGCATCTGCTATGGCGCGCTGAATCGCCTTGATCTCGGTCGCGCGGATCAATCCTTGGTCAAGCAGGGTCTTCTTGCCGGTATACTCCTCGCGTAGCAGACCGAGCTGTATCGTGACCGCTTTCAGCAACTGCTCATAACCGCCCGCCCGGAACTTCAGGGCGCCGATGTTCTGGTCGAGCAATCGGATCTCGCTGCTCATTTTGGTGCGCGAGCCCTCGAAGTTGAGACGCTGGCTATGCACGATCGAAGCAATTTCCGGGTCGTCGCGATTTTCGGTTATTGTGGCCGGGAACTCTATAGTCTCCGCCCCGTGCACCTCGGCGGTCAAGCGCGCCACGATCGCTTCAAGGCGCGCCTGGCGGAAGAACAACTGCCGTTCCTTTGCCCGCGCGGCCGTTTCGTCGAGCAGCACCAAAGGCTGATTGGTTACGACATGGTCGCCTTCGCTAACCAGAAGCTGCTTGATGATACCCCCTTCGAGGTGCTGGATGATCTTGTTCTGCCCAGTGGCCACGAAGCTTCCTTGCGCGACGATCGCGGCTGCGAGCGGTGCCGTGAATGCCCAGGTGCCAAATCCGCCGAAGGTGACGGCCATCAGCAGCAATCCGGCGGTCGTCTGCTTCCAAATGGAACGCGGAACGGCGCCATACCATTGAGCGTCTTCGATCTTGGCTATTTCCTTCACGGCCGCTCTCTCTCTCATTTGACCTGAATATTGGCAAAATGGCCGCCATCGAGGCTCATGCCGCGCGCCGCCAAAGCCTGGAGCACGTCCTGACGCAGCCCGAAAAGAGCCACGGTGCCGTTGACGAGCACCAGGATCTTATCCACGGTCTGCAGCAAAGCAGGCCGCTGCGTGATCGTCACCATCGTGATCTTTTGCTCTTTGGCTTGCTGTAGAGCGCGCGACAAAGCCAACTCGCCAGCGGTGTCGAGGTTCGAATTCGGCTCGTCGAGGACCACCAGTTTCGGGCTGCCGAAAAAGGCGCGCGCCAGAGCGATACGCTGCTTCTGCCCGCCAGAAAGCGGCGCGCCATCGGCGGCGACAAAGGTCTCGTAGCCATGCGGGAGCGAGGCGATCAGTTCGTGCACGTCGGCCAGCTTGGCGGCTTCGTAAATTGCGCCATCGTCGACGTCTTCGCGCATTCTGGCGATGTTCGCCTTGATCGACCCCGGGAAAAGCTGCACGTCCTGGGGAAGGTAGCCGATGCTTTCACCAAATTGCCGCTGATCCCAGTTCCGCAGGTCCATCAGGTCGAGCCGCACGCTTCCCGAAGTTGGAAGGATCGAGCCGACGAGCATTTTGCCCAGGGTCGTTTTACCGGCGCCCGAATTGCCGATGATCGCCAGCGAGTCTCCGGCCTCCAGCCCAAAGCCGATGCCATTGAGCACGACACGTTTGGTTCCTTGCGGCACGAACAGCAGCCGCTCGACATCGAGGCGCCCTTCCGGACGCGGCAGCTTCAGGCGTTCGAAGTTCAGGGGGGATTCCTTCAGCAGCGCACTGATGCGGCCAAAGGCGGCGCGTGACTGCACAACCTGGTTCCACCCTTCAATCGCACCCTCGATCGGGCCAAGTGCGCGACCGGCAATGATTGACGCGGCGATGACCATGCCGCCGGTGACCGAGCCTTCGATGGCCAGATAGGCGCCCCAGCCGAGCATTATGACCTGAGTCAGCAGCCGGACGCCCTTGGAAAGAGAAGCAAAGGCTATGTTTCGGTCCTGGGCTATGACCTGCCATCTGAGCGAGTTGCCGGTATCCTTGCCCCAGATCCACACGGCTTCCGGGATCATCGCGAGCGCGTTGATGATCTGCGAGTTGCGCGACATCGAATCGACGTGGAGGTTGGCTTTGGTTTGGCTTGTGTTGGCCTCGCCGAACGGCTTGGCGGTTGCGCGCTGGTTGGCGAGCGTGATGGCCAGCAGCAGCAGCGCCGTCGCCACGACGATGAAGCCGAGGTCGGGGTGGATCAGGAATATCGCCAGCATGAACAACGGGGCCATCGGCGCATCGAGAAGAGACAGCAACGTGGCGGACACCAGAAACGTGCGCAGCTGCTGAAGATCCCCCAGCGTCTGATATTCGCGCCCATTGCTGTGCAGTGAAGCCCTGGCGGCTGCGCTGAGGATTGGTCCGCCCAGTTGGGCGGCGACCTCGACCGCTGTGCGCATGAGGATGAAGCGCCGGATGGCGTCAAAAACCGACTGCAGGATGACTGCGCCGACGATCACGATCGTCAGCATCACCAGGGTGTCGACCGAGCGGCTCGTCAGCACGCGATCCGAAATCTGGAAGAGGTAGACAGGTATCGCCAGCACCAGCACGTTGGTCGCGATCGTGAAGATCATCACTGCGATGAGGTTCTTCTTGACCGCGCGAAGGCCGGCCGTGAGGCTTGCCGAGAGATCGACCGGGCCGAGACGCTTGTGGAATGCGCCGCCGCCGCCGCCATTGCCGCCGCCACCGCCGCCCCCCTTGCCGGTTCCGGTCGGGCCGCCGCCGCCAGGCACTTCCCGGGCAAGCAAGGGACCGCGGTCGCCCTCGATTGTCACGCCGGGCAGAACCGGCTTGTTCTTCATCTCCTGCGTGGGCGGCTCTACTCGCGCGCTCGGCTCGTGCTGCTTGCCGGGCGCGTCCTTCGGAGCGTTGGGCGTCTTGCGTTCCAATATTTCCGGCTCCGGCTTGCGCGCCGGTTCTTCCTTTGGCGGTACGGCGCGCTGGGCCGGCTCGGAGATCCGAGGGCCTGGTGGCCGGATCTCCTGCGTGGGCGGCCCTACTCGCGCGCTCGGCTGGTCCTGCTTGCCGGGCGCGTCCTTCGGCGCGTTCGGCATCTTCCGTTCCAGCATTTCCTCCTCGGGCTTGCGCGCCGGCTCTTCCTTTGGTGATACGCCGCGCTGGGCCGGCTCGGAAATCCGAGGGCTCGGTGGCCGCATCTCCTGCGTGGGCGGCTCGCCTCCTCGCGCGCTCGGCTGGTCTTGCTTGCCGGGCGCGTCCTTCGGTGCGTTCGGCGTCTTGCGTTCCAATATTTCCGGCTCGGGCCTGCGCGCCGGCTCTTCCTTTGGTGATGCGGCGCGCTGGGCCGGTTCGGAAATCCGAGGGCTCGGTGGCCGGATCTCCTGAGTGGGCGGCTCGCCTACTCGCGCGCTCGGCTGGTCCTGATTGCCAGGTGCGTCCTTCGGTGCGTTCGGCGTCTTGCGTTCCAGCATTTCCGGCTCGGGCTTGCGCGCCGGCTCTTCCTTTGGTGATACGGCACGCTGAGCCGGCTCGGAGATCCCAGGGCTCGGTGGCCGGATGGGGTCGGGGCCTCTTATGCTGTCTGCGGCTGGAGCAATGGGCGTGGCCGACGGCGGAGCCGAAGGCGCTTTTGCTTGCGGGGAGGGTGGTTGCACCTCGCGTTGCTGAGCGCTTCTAGCACCAGGTAAAGGCGCGGTGGAAGGGCGCGCTTGTTCGGTGCCCTTGGCCTGTTCGGTGACCTTGGCTGGCGTCGCGTCGCGAAGCGATGTTGGCGTTTCGGTTGGCCGGGCGTCCACTATGCGCCACAATTCGGCAACGACATCGTCCAGTTTTTCCACCGAACGATCGACCGCCCTGCTGTGACGAAACCAAGTCTGTGCGATCGGCTCGGCGGCGCTTCGCCCGACTGCTTCGCCGCCGTCATCCGGCCGATCCCATTCTGGTTCCTGGGCGAAAGCGCGCCCGGTTTGATCGCGATCTTCGGTCATTGCTGCCACCCCGGTTCGAAAATCACGCGAGAACGCTTTGCATCGGATCGGAATAGGTCTCAGGCACGAGCGAGGGATACGCCACGTTTTGAGAGGCTTCCGGCGCCAGCATGTCGTCATCGAGGAAAGCGACCGCTTCATTCACCAGCACGTCGGGATTCTGGCCGCCAAGATCGGGGCCGGTGGAAATCAGCTCCGCCTGGATGAGGATCTCGTCCGAATAGATGCCGCCGCCGACATAGGTCTTGCCGGTGGAATCCACGTCGGCAATGTAGGCATAATTGACCAGCGAGTTGGTTCCCGTTGAAATTGTCCAGTCCGCCTCCGGATGCGCCAGCGCATTCATGGCCAATGCTACCTGATCGCTGTCGCCAAGAATGGTGGTCTGTTTGATGTATTGCAGATTGAGGATGTCGCCGGAGATGTAGAGCACGCGAATCGCCCCGATGCCCGCGAATGCGCCATCGTTCAGTATGTCGGAAAGGTCAGCTTTGCCGTTTTGCAGGCTTTCACACGCCTTGCGATAAGCTTCAGACATCGCCTCGAAGCGATCGCCGGCGCCGTAACTGACGATGTTGGCCTGGTTCCAAAGCAGATTGTCGCTGGTGGAGGCCGCGCCTTCGCCGGTTGTCTGGAAACCATCGACCGCGCCGATCAGGTCGTTGTCCAGGAGCACGTTCAACTGATGGATGATGTTGGCGTCATAAATGTTTCCGCCGACGACGATCAGGTCGTAATTGAAGCCCAGTTCGTCCAGCGAAATGTCGTTGGCCGCCGTGTTGGCGCCGGCTGTCACCAGCGTCTTGACTCCCGATGACGACAGGACGGAAACGTCATTGTCCATCATGAAGGTGTATTGCTGGATCCAGTTCATGATGAGCAGGTCGCCTTCGACCTCGGTGACAACCCAGTGCTTGGGGAAGTCACCCTGCTTGGCCTGCGACGCCGCAGCTTCCGCCGACGGATCGATGCGCTTGAACATCGCGATATTGAAGCCTTGGGTCGGATCGGTGGCGTTCAGGCTCCAACCGTTGACGGAGGAACTGACGAGGTCGCTGTCGCACGAGACGTTGATCTGAATGATCGCGTTGAGCTCGACATGGTCGCCCATCACGGCGCAAACCGGCGACTGCAGCCAATTGTTGGCCATCGCCACGCTGTTGACGAGGAGATTGCCGCCGGCTTCCAGCTCGACCGAAACATCGATGTCGATGCTTCCGGACCCAGGCGTGTAGGAGGGTTGCTCGGGCTCTTCTTCCTCTTCCTCCTCCTCCTCCTCGGCTCGACGGTGCTTCTCCGGGAGGTGATCGTCGAGCTTGGGCGCTTCGTCCACGGACTGCCCATTGACGTAAGTGCCTTCGATGACGTCTGCCTTGACGACGAAAACATCGGCTTCGCCATCCGTTTCCTCCGGATAGCCGTTGAGCCGTTCGCCGGCTGTCTTGATGACAGCCACTATCTCCTCGGACGAACCCGGCATTTCCAGATCGTCGATCGGCGACAGATCCGCCGCCGCGCCCAGCAAGGTCGCCATTTCGGCAGCATGGTCCGCTGCTGCGGGAGAGAATTTCAGGCCATGTCCGCCAGCGCCTGTATAGTCGTTGTCGGAGAGCCGAACCTCCTGATTGATAAGGACCGCCACCGAGCCAGGGGGCTCGATATGGGGCAGGATCAGGCGTGAAGGCGCACTCCCCATCGGGTACGCTTCCTGGGGAAGCAGGAAACCTGGATAGGCGACGTCCGGCTGCGGGATCGCAGGGATGTCTGGAGGAACGAATTGGAAATCCGACCAGGGTGTCGACAGGACAAGTTTTGGTGGAACTGGCGAATACTCGATGGAAGGAACGAAATCCTTCAAAGTGTATCCTGCGTCGACGTTGACCGTTTGACTGGCAAGCTCCGGCGTTTCTTCCTCGACCGCCTGGGCCGCCTTGAATTCGTCATAGGCTTTCCTGAGACGGGCTTGCTCCAGCGTGATTTCAAAGAGTCCCACAAAGTGGCTGATCGCCTCGGTGATCTTGTCCATATACACGGAAGTTTCCTCCGGTTTTCGAGATCATCCGCGCCCTTGCCGGGTCGCGCTTCTCTTCTCTGGTTCAAAGGACTGCGCAGGGTTTTCCCCCGCGCAGTCCCTTTTTGCAGGTCCCGCCGTTGCGAGACCTGCCATGCCAGTTATGCCGCGTCGTCTTCGCCTACCAGCGAGCTGGTGAGGTTGCCGCCCACTACAGTCATGTCGACCGAGTGGCCTTGCAGGTTGGCGCCCATCACGATCTGCTGGTTGAAGCCGTTCATGTCGATGGTGCCATTGGCGTTGGCCTGGCTTATGGCTTCAATGTGCTGGTCGTGGCCGATATTCGACCCCCAGCTGCCGCCGTCGCCGCCAGCGCCAGCCGCGCCGCCGGTCGCAGTCGCTGCGCCGCCGTTGCCGCCAGCGCCGCCCGTGGCGTCGCCGCTCCAGGCATAGCCACCGTCCGCTCCGTCAGCCCAAGCGCCGCTGAGAGCAACCGCGCCCGTTCCACCGGTCGCCGTCGAAGCGCCGCCAGTCGCATCGCCGCCAGTCGCGTCGCCGTTCGTGGCCGCACCGCTGGTGGCTGCGCCACCGGTGTTGACGTTGCTGGCCAGGCCGCTGCCGGCGCCGCCGCTGCCGGCTCCGCCGGTTGCGTCGCCGCTCGTGCCAGCCCCACCCGCGCCGCTGGTTCCACTGCCGCCGGCGCCGCCGACGCCAGAGCCAGAACCAGAGCCAGTGCCAGTGCCAGAGCCAGCGCCGCCGGTCGAGTTTGCGCCGCCGCCAGTCGAGGTTGCAGCGCCGCCATCGACATCGGCGAAATTGCCGGCATTCGCGCCGCCGCCGCCGCCACCGCCGCCACCGCCGCCACCGCCGCCGGTGTTACCGGCATCGGTGTCGCCATTCGCGGCGATCGGGATAGCTACGGCGACGTTGTCATCCTTAGACGACCAGGCATCGCTGTCGCTGCCAGCTTCGGCATCGTCCATCAGCGCCAGGGCGACAGGTACCGCGGTCGAGTCGCCGCCGCGTCCGCCATTGCCGCCGTTGCCGCCGTCGCCGCCCTTGGCGTCGGCAAAGCCAAGCGCACCAGCGTCGCCGCCCTTGGCGTCGGCATCGCCGCCTTCGGCCTTGGAGTCGCCGCCGACGCCAACGCCCAGGCCGAGGCCCAGGCCGAGCCCGACGCCGTCGCCGCCGTCGCCGCCCTTGGCGTCGCCGCTGTCGCCGCCATCGGCTTCGCCGCTGTCGCCGTAGCCGCCCTTGCCGTCACCGCCGAGGCCTGCGCCGACTGCTATGCCGGTCGCGTCGCCGCCCTTGGCGTCGCCGCTAACCGCGATCGGCACGGCGTCGCCGCCATTGGCGTTGCCGCCGTCGGACTTGGCGTCCGCGGAGCCGACGACAATCGGCACGCTTACGGCCACGCCGCCGCCCTTGGCGTCGCCGCCCTTGGCGTCGCCGCTATCGGCATCGCCGCCCTTGGCGCCGAAGCCGCCCAAAGCGACCGAATCGCCGGCATGGCCGCCGTCGCCGCCGGCATCAATGCCTTCCTCGGACTTGGCGTAGCCACCCTTGGCGTCGCCCTTGTTGCCGAAGTAGCCATCATTCTTGACCGTCGCGCTGCCGAGATAGTCGTTGTCCTTCATGTCGCCGGTCTGGTTGATGATGGTGGCGCTGTGGCCATTGCCGGCACCGGCAAACGCACCGTTCAGGACGTCCGAGAAGCTGACGTCATCGCCCGGATCGAAGCTGATGTCGCCGTCGCGGCTGAACATCATGACGCCGCCGAGGCCGACAGCCACGTGGTCGAGGTCAGCGAAATCGTCGTCCGACTTTCCGTCCGACGACGCGTGGGCGCTAACACTGGCTTTAACGTCGGTGTGGTTGGTGTTGGAGTTGGAGTTGTTGTTGTTGTTGTTGCTATTGTTGCTGTTGTTGTTGCTGCTCGAATTGCTATTGTTGTTGTTGTTGTTACTGGTCGAATTGGCCGTAGCGTCAGCGTCGCCAATGCCGATGCCAGCTCCGATACCCACGCCTACGCCAACGCCGACACCGGTGGAGTCAGCGTCGCTCTTGGAGTCAGCGTCGGATTTTGCATCGGCATCGGATTTGGCGTCGGCGTAGGCGTCGCTCTTGGCGTCGGCGCTGGCGTCGCTCTTGGAGTCAGCGTCGGATTTTGCATCGGCTTCGGCATCGGCGACGTCGCCGATGAACTGCCAACCGGTGTTATTGTTGGTGCGAGTAGTCATTGTCGTTCCCTCGGTTAGGGGCCGCGACAACCGAACCACATTCATTCTGACGTGGTCTTGGGCTGCTCGCGGCCGTTAAGTTTTCATGTGGTTGGTTTTGGATCGCCTGCGCCTAGGGGACTAAGGCCGGAGATCCGGTCATCGTCTGTTTGTACGGCGTCACCTCCCTTTGACGGGGGAGCGAGGCAGCCAGGTTGCGCACGAGTTTCCGCCTGCGCCGCCCAACGGTGCGGTCGCTCGCTGCTCTCGTGACTCTCTGGATGTTCCCCAAGCTCCCAATTCGGAACATTGGAAGTCTGTGACCGTCAGCCGTAAATTGTAAGCTGATAGTTGGAGCTAGCCCGTTTGGGACGAACTGCTCGCCATGAAGGGTTAAATCCTGGACGGTGACTAGGTCGGCAGCAATCGTGAATCGCGGACAGTTGCGCGCCGCGCCGCTGCCAGCACGGGTTGCCCCAGCAATTGCCTAGCTCGTCAGGACTATATTTTTCCGCCTATTTTTGAGTTAGGAAGTCGTTAACGTGTGTCGTCCGGGTTAGGGGTTCCCGGCCTTTTGTGAGTGTTAGTAGACAGGTGGGCCATGAATGGGGTGGATGGGGTGGAGGCGAGCGGACGAGGTCGAGCTGATACAGCCGATAGAGAATCCTGGGCCCGACGAACCTTGCTGTTCATCGCCCCTGACGACACGATCTCCGATAGCCTGGTGCATGCCGTCGAAAGGGAATTTCCGTGGATCGGGGCTGAGCGCGTTCGCGACCTGTCCGCCACTTGGGCTGCGTTCGATCCTTCGGTTTCCCTTATTCTGATCGATGCGGTGTTTCTGAGCGAGATCGATTCCTGTTCCGCCCAGCTGGCCCGCTTCCACCCGGCAGCCATGACCGCTGTGATGCAGGACGACGGCAGGAGGCCACTTTCCCCCGATGAAGTCTTTGCGTCGCGAGTGGTGCGCGGCGTGCTTCCCATGAACCTGAAGCTGGATGTGTGGCTTTCCGTGATCAGGCTCATGCTGCGCGGAGGCGAGTATTTTCCCTTGGCCATGTTCCAGCCGTACCTGAACAACGGCATCCCGCATGGCGACGCGAAGGAAGCGAAGCCCGCCATCAAACGGCAAGCCGCACTCGAGGAGTCAGGCCAGCTGACATGTCGGGAGAGTCAGATCCTGGAGATGGCGTCGCAGGGACTGCAGAACAAAACCATAGCGGCCGCACTTCGCCTTTCCGAACACACCGTCAAAATTCACATGCACAACATCATCAACAAGCTGGGCGCCCACAACAGGACTGAAGCCGCAGCCCTTTTTCATGCCAGACGGGTTGCGGCCGCCGGAATGGTCCCCGGTGCGGATCGCCCGGTGATCTCAACTCTCACGTGAGCAGGTCGATGCCACGCTTCCAGGAGATTTTACTGCTTGTTGGTCAATTGAACTACACATGGACCAACACGGAAAGCTTGCTGATTTACCTGATTGCGGGTCTGGCGAAAGTAGACAAGGAGACTGCGATCGTCATTTTCCTGACGCTGAACACCACGCGTGCACGGATCGAGCTGGTCGAGCGGTTGGCGAAGATGGCGGGAACACCGGTTGAATGCCGACGCCAGGTCCTGGAGATTGCCAGCCAGCTTACCCGGCAGGGAAAGCTGCGCAACAAATACAGCCACTGCATCTATTCGTTCGACGAAACGGGAACGCACGCGAGCACGCAACTAATGCGCATCTTCGACAGCAAGGATGCAATCAAATATGGGAAGATCGAGGAGCTCGACGATTCCGAGATGAAGCGGATCAGCGCCTCCATCCAGGCGATCAGCGCAATCAACAAGGATATTTGGCGGGTCGTCGAAAGCAATTCCTTTCCGCATTGAATTGCTTGCCCTGTGATGCCGCGCATCGAGGTTGACGTGGGCCACGATCAGGCCGCCGTGACCTCTGCCTGTACGCATTATCGCGCAGAGCCGGTGACGGTAGCTCCCAACCGCCGGGCTGAGGACGCCAGATCGAAGATAGATCTGGTTTGCGCCCCGGGGAATCGGCGAGTGAAATCGGCGCCGGGCGATCAAGGCACGGGTGTCAGGTTCTTATCCGCGTCCACTTGCCGTTTTCGGACTGGGACTGCCGAGCGAAATAACGGTACGAGGTCCGTGACCAATTCCTGATCGCGCCCGTCCTGTTGTCCAGCACCAGATCGCCCTGGTTCGTCCGCACCGTCAGGACCGTATGACCTGCGCCGCCAAGCGTCGCAACGGTCAGCAACATGGCGGATGCGGGCCACCCGCGTTTCAACAACTCAGCTTTCTTGAGGATGGCGAAATCCTCGCAATCGCCTTCGCCGGTCGGCAAGCCCCAGACGTCGGCTCGGCCTGCGGAGTCTCTGTCGCCTCTCTCCTTGATGCGGCGATTGACCGACTTGTTCACGCTCGCAAGTTCCGCTTCCAGCCTCGGCGTGAGTTCGACCGCTTTGACCTTGCCGCGGGTGCTGCAGAGCGCCGGATTGCTGGCGCAGAATTTGTAGAAGGCGGCCGGTGCAAAGGCGTAGCCTTGCGTGGCCATCTTCGTTGCTGTTCCGGTTGTTTGATTGCTGCAGCCGGCCAACAAAATAGCCGCCGCGAGAAGCGCCGCTGAACGAATCACTGAGTGTCCCCTTTTGGTGGGTCGCCATAATCCTTATGGGGATTGGTAAATCAATCCTGAGAATCGCGATTGCGCAGGAACAAATTGTTTGCCATACTTAACAAAGTGTTACCGATGGTCGGTAATATTGACCCTTTCGCGCAACCAAGGGGACGGGAGCGCCTTTTTTTCCCTCAAGGAGGAAGAAAATGCACCTGTACCCTGACGTCTCAAGCACGATTCTAAGAATACTGCTCCTTTCATCCGCTGCCTTCACGGTGGCAATGATCACACCGGCCACCGCACAGCAGAGTCAACGTCCTCGGCTTGCGGCTGCACAGTGCCAACCTCTCACTGAAGCCAATTTCGCGCTTTGCTGTATTGCAGCCAACCGCACCAGCATTCTTTCCGCCGCGCAAATCGACATGTGCCCGCCGGTTACCACGGCCCTTATCACCGCCGCCTTGAACGATGGCGGCGATGGTGACGGCGGCAATGGCGGCGGCAGCGGCGGCGGCGGCAATGGCGGCGACGGCGATGGTGACGGCGACGGCGATGGCGACGGTGACGGCGACGGCGATGGTGACGGCGACGGCGATGGTGACGGCGACGGCGGCAATGGCGGCGGCGGCGGCATTGGCGGCGGCGGCGGCGGCGGCGGCGGCGGCAG